>NZ_JAKSYA010000114.1:0-9906 GCF_022829485.1 Methylobacterium sp. J-059 | reverse complement strand
TTGTTAGTTACTAAAGCTTAACCGAGAAACTACACACCCCACTAGCAATCGCAACCTTAGGCTGAATTTATGTATTGAGAAATCGGTTTTAGCCACTGAGGATGTGATCCTGATGTCACAGCCGTTCGAAGATGCCGTGGTTGTCTGGCTCGACCCCAATCGCCCAGATTTCGGGGTCACACTCATAAACGATGTTCCTTCAGGCCTTTCCGCCTTGCATCGGTACGGCATTGACGAGGCACTACAGAGCACCGAGGCGCCCCTTTGGCATAATGCAGCTGGTGCACTCGTTCACGCTGATATCGAACCATCGCCCACGAACATTCAAAAGGCTTACGACGCTCTTTTACGCTTGGTGAAATGCACCGCCCCTGTCCCGTCCTGCATACGTCTCCGAGTATCCCCGCGTGGTCTACGCGAGCATGTAGAAGCCTTCTTTGGGCTAACTCGTGAAGAACTCACAAATTGACTCTTGGTAGTGGGAAGGCCTGATTGTTGTGAAAGCCTTGCCCCTAGGGCTGAAATCAGGCGGCGAGTATTTGGCATCAAGGCTCACCGCCAGACCAACATTTTTAGGTACATCACACCGAGCACCGAGATGATGTGCAGCCGTGACGACGTTGCCCAAGCCGACCAGAGGTCCGGTACAATCCAGCGGGCCCAACCGGCGTCGTAATCGACCGATCTACAGACGCGGCCTTCCAAATTTGGACGCTTTGCGTCTCATGCCGGCTCGGCTGACGCCTGTACAAGGGTCAAGATCCGGAGACGTTCTTCAGGATCGGAAATCCGCATGAACGCCTGGATCAGCGCGTAGCATTCACGGTCGAAGCCGCCATTGGCCTCTGTCTGCTCCACGGGCTTGGATACCGCTTCGATCGCGTTCTGCGATTGATACAGAACGGTCAGCGACACCTGCAGCGCGTCGGCGATCCGCTGTAGGGGCATGCTCTTGGCTATGAGGCTCACTGATCGAGGAAGCCGATCAGTGTCGTCCTCTTGCGGTCCGGCTTGCAGCGGTGGGCTGGGAGGCGGCGCTTTCGATCCCATGACTTATTCCTTTGCGAGCGGACAGAGCACCTGTGTCGCAGTATCCATAATACAATTTACGCGTTGTAGCAGCATTGCAAACACGTCACAGTTGCCATCAAATGATAAGATTTTCCTTGAAGTTGTATCCTTACGGTTGTACATGAAACCGCCTTCGGGCTCAAAGGCGGATTTTGAGTGCCAAAGAATAAGACCCTCAGTGTTCGGACCAGTCCGGAAGCCTTTCAGACGGCCCTGGACGCCATGGATGTGATCGGGCGATGGGAGTGGGACGCCACGACCGACTTGGCTCGCGTTGATGCCTTCGTGGCGCTGGTTTTCAACGTCGATCCTGAGGACGCCAAGTCCGGTCTACCGCTCTCGTGCTTCATCGACAGCATCCACGCCGACGATCGGGAACGGGTCCGCGCTTTGATCAATCGTAGCACCCGTGATGGCAGCCCCTTTCTCGCCGAGTACCGCGTAATCTCGGTGGATGGTCGGACCCGTTGGGTTTTGGATCGCGGTCGCTTCACCACGGATCGTGTCGGGCGCCGGTGGAAAGGGGCTGGTATTCTCGTCGATATCACGCAGATGCGGATGACGGAGGATACTTGCAGAGGTTTCGGGGTCGAGAATGAGGACAACGCGCTGGATCGCGCAGCCGAACACACCATCGCTGCGCAACAGGCGATCGTCGAGATGCAGGACCCACGGCTGAAGGGCTGTGCGGATGCGTTGCTGTTGGAGCTGGGGCGACGATTGGCTCAGAAGGATATCCGATCGCGCCGCGGACGTATGAACTAGACTAGCCCCCGCGCCCGGTATTCTTACGCACAGTGGTTCACTGGCATCGGCCCCGCCGCAGCGGGTGGCGTCAGAGCCGCGGCGAACGGGCGATCAGATCCAGGATGCGGAAGTGGTGGTTGTTGTCCCAAGACTCGTCCAAGGCGCAGCCGTGTTCCTCGTGGTAGGCGAGGGCGTACCGGCACAGGGCCGCGCACCCGGCGGCCGTCCTCGGCACGGTCACGAGAAGCACGTCATCGACATGCGCGAAGAAGGCTTCGCGGGTCTCAGCCTGCTCCGGTGGATCGATGTTGCCGGGAAGCTGGTCGAGGTGCAGGGCGGCGCTACGAGCCGCAGACAGCCGCTTGGTCTCCTCGATCGCCTCGAACACCGGGTCCGGCATGGGCTCGACAAGGCGGTTCGTACCGTGAAGGAGGTCGCGAGCAATGGACGCGCCGAGCTTCGCCAACCAGCGGTCATTGCCTCTCTGGCTTGGCAGGTCGAAGCCGCTGGCTGATCGGCCCCCAGGCGGTGGTCCAAGGGTGAAGTTAGTGCGCGGTAGGCCGTTCTGCCACGGGTAGCTTGGCCGGCGGAGCTGGTCGGGCGAGCGCAGCCGGCCAAGCGGAGAACGCTGGCACGAACACCTCCGGTGCCGGGGGCCGGTATCCCAGCGAGGCATGTGGGCGCACAGTGTTGTAGTGACGCCTCCAGCTTTCGATCACGATCTGCGCCTCCTTGAGTGTGTAGAAGATCTCACCATTCAGGAGTTCGTCGCGCAGACGCGCGTTGAAGCTCTCGACGTACCCATTCTCCCAGGGTGAGCCTGGCGTGATGTAAGCGGTTTTGCTGCCGACCGCGCCGATCCAGGCTTGCACAGCCTTCGCGACGAACTCAGGCCCATTATCCGAACGAATATGGCCCGGTACGCCACGCAGGATGAACAGGTCCGAGAGCACGTCGATAACGTCGATCCCCTTGAGCTTGCGTGCGACCCGGATCGTCAGGCATTCGTGCGTGAACTCGCTGCGCGGTCCTTCGGTTCATCGACCACGTTGAGCATCCGGATCTTGCGCCCATCGTGCGTGCGGGCCTCGACGAAGTCGTACGACCATACGTGATTGCGGTGTTCCGGGCGAAGACGAACACAGGAGCCGTCGTTGTCCCAGATCCGCCCCCGCTTGGGCTGCTTGGCCGGCACCTTCAGCCCCTCACGCCGCCAGATCCGCTCGACGCGCTTGTCGTTGACCGACCACCCGGCCGCCTTCAGCAACGCGCTGATCTTGCGGTAGCCGTAGCGCCCGTACTTCTCGGCCAACGCCACAAGATCGGCCGTCAGCGCCTCTTCGTCGTCCCGGCCCCGCGGTACCTTGCGCTGCGTCGAGCGATGCTGTCCGAGCGCCCGACAGGCGCGGCGCTCGGAGACGGTCATCGTCCGCATAATGTGCTCGACACAGGCGCGCCGGCGCGCGGGGCTCAAAAGTTTCCCCGGGACGCCTCCTGCAGGATCAGCTTGTCGAGGGTGAGATCCGCAATCGCCTTTCGAAGCCGCTGGTTCTCGGTCTCCAGGTCCTTCATCCGACGAACCTGATCCGACTTCAGGCCGCCAAACTCACGCCGCCACCGGTAGTATGTCACTGAGCTCACGCCGAGCGCGCGGATTGCATCGGCCACGCTCTGGCCCTGTGAGATCAGCACATCCGCCTGCCGCTACTTGGCGACGATCTCCTCGGGCTTCGGGTGCTTTGCCATCTCGTCCGTCCTCCAGGCTCAAAAGCCATACCAAAGGGCGGACCACTTCAATGGGGGCTGATCAGCTGACCGGCGGTGGAGCGTTGACGCCACGATAACTGGTTGAAGGCATCTTCCTCCCAAGCCAGGCTCAGGATTGGTCGCCTGCTCACACAGCTGGCACCCGTCCCTCGTGATCAGATCGGGCGATGGGCTTGCTCGCTATGGCTCGACTACCAGCCTCGATTGAACGAAGCGCTGAGCAACCTAACCCGCCCGCTTGGCGCTCCCGCTTCCGCTACACTCGACGATGCCGCCCGGTGGTGTGCCAGGTGCCACTGCCGCTACCCTTGGTGTCGAGGGTCCCGGCGATCGGTACCCTGTTGTTGGCCGCCTCGATGATCGTGGCTTGCACGGTTCCCGACTGCGAGACGCCGCCGACTTCAATCTTGTCACCTGGGACCGATGCATCGCTGTCTTTGATCTGCACCTGATAGCTCGTGCTGGTCGAGCATGGCCCATTCCTCGTAACTGCCGTG
Organism: Methylobacterium sp. J-059; assembly: GCF_022829485.1. NCBI lineage: Bacteria > Pseudomonadati > Pseudomonadota > Alphaproteobacteria > Hyphomicrobiales > Methylobacteriaceae > Methylobacterium > Methylobacterium sp. J-059. The sequence continues at coordinate 5,824 of NZ_JAKSYA010000114.1, read as the reverse complement.
ATGCTCCAAGTCCCGTCGTACTTATTAGGCACCTGGATCTTCCTCTTGGCTGCCTCAGTCGGAACTAGGAGGATACCCATCAAGCAGGCAGCCAAGGTCGGGATAGCGATACGAGGCATGTCATAACTTCTGCGCAGGCACGGTCGCGTTAACCGGCAATCTCTAGGGAGCCGACTTGATCGGACAGTTTCGTCTGATGCTATTATTTACCGTCGACCGACAGTTAATTCGTCCAAAAAACAATGAATTGATGATATTTTGCGTGCAAATATCTCTAAGATGCAGACGCTGACGTTCATTCCCGATTACGTCCGCCGTCTGCGCCCGTTGACCCTCGCCTGCCCCCGGTGGAGTCAACGGGTGTAGATTGCGCCTCATCAAGCGTTTCGACCCAAAGCAAGCGTCAGCATAAGAGCTAAAGCCAGCAGATTTTCTTCTATCCAAATAACCGACCCATGTGGTGAGGAGTGTGCTGTGTACAATCCTTTCTTCTCATCGATGATGCTCGCTCTTGAATGCCAAAAGGTCATTGAACTTCGCCTTGTCCGGCTAGCCTGGGGCGGCCGTGAGGCTAGGGCTGAGATGCACTCCATGGTGATCGAGAAGATCCAGGCGAGCATGGAGGCCGCCGGTACACTGATGATGGGCAGCTCCCCCGAAGTCGTCATTGCGCGATACCGCGAACACGTGGCTGCCAACACGAAAAGACTATCTGCTGATTGAAGAGTGTTTTTCTTATAAAACCAACGAAATATTTGTGTTTAATTGTGATTTTGTCAAAGTCTGAGGAAGATATTTATGCCAGGCAACGAATATCTTATCGCCGGCTTAGCGCTGATGACTTTGACTACAGTTATTGTAGTCGCGTCAGTGATGCGAGGCAAGGTTGCAGAGTCCAAAGGTGACCCAGAACGCTCCAGCTTCACCAAAAATAACGGTGAAACTCCTCGACAGAACCGCCCGGGGACTGAACACTAAATCTTTGCGGGCCAATGGAGCCGCCTCCCAGGTGTCCAGTCAGCATTAATCTCTGATGCGGCAAGAAGATCCTTTAGCTATTTGCTCCACTTTGGGGTATTGTTCGCTCTACAGACGATAAAGCAGCACTGCTCCAAAGCCCTCAATTTCTGATGCCCAGCTCGAACCCCGATGAAGTTTGTAATCTAAACCCTTGAAGGGAGGCAATTATCGTCAATACCGCTACGGACATCGACACGCTTCGCGCCTACATGAACGGCATCATGAATCGGGCTGAAGAAGGGACGATGGGCGTCATCACGATTACTCTCGCTTTGATCGGCGGCATTGCATGGCAGGCCAATCCAGGTTCGCTCATGCTGCAGCTCAAGGACGGCGACATTCCGGTGAACGTGCTCTGGGCATCGTTCGGCGAGCGACAAATGACGTTCTCGTACAATCACAAAACCGCAACAATCGAGATGCGTGACGGAGCCATTCACGGCACGATCATCCGGACGTTCAGCACCCGAATGCTGGAAATCGAAATCGAGGGCTTTTTTGGTTCGATGCGACATAAGCCAACCTAAAGGGCGCCCGCCGTCTCTGGATTAAGTCTTTGCACGCCGTATCGGTTCGACTTTGGCGAAACGCTCGCCCATGCCTCGTGAACGACGAATTGCCGCTTACCGAGCATATCGGTTTAGGCCCAACATCCCCCTACCTGTGGTTGATCGCCCGCTATTCCTACAACGCAGGGAACCCGCTGGGGCAATCTCGCTCGCATCATGGAGGTGTCGGCGCACCGCGATCCGCGGACGGTACTCGGCTACGTCAGGAGGGCGAACGCCTTCAAGGATAATGCGGGAAGCGGCTTCCTATGAAGCTAACGGGCGCCACCAAACTCCCATTGAATAGCAACGGCAAGTTGGAGTTGCGGCGTATTGCGGTTGAGCCCGAAGCCGACGGCAACACCCAAGATGGCGCGTTGGCTTTTTACGCGATGCCGCGCTCCAACCTGTACGAGACTATAATTTGGTTGTCCTAGCTCCTGTTGCTCCCGAGCATAGGTTGCAACAAGCGCCGTGTCGGTGGATATCGCCTGTCCAACCGAGGCATTTAACAGCGCGCGTGTGGTTCTCTCGCCAGGCGCTGGATCGAAGCGGTAGACGCCTCCAAGGTTCAAGCTAACGCCGAGCGGAAGTTCCCCACTCCTGAGAGTCTTACCGAATAGAAGGGTGCCTTCTGTCTCATAGGCCGTACCTCCTGGACCGTAGAGCGCACGAACACGCCCAAGTAGCCCGACGATGGGCATGACCTTGCTCTCGTCCGTGATCTGGTAGAGCGCCCCCAGACGCGTCGTACCGCCGAGATTGGCCTTGGTACCTCCCTCAGTAGACCCTGGAACGTCCGCACTGACCGTCCCTAGTCGACGACGGATGTCGAGGTTCCCGTAGGCTCCCGTCTGACCGATCCTCACATCGAGCTTCGGCGCTACGCCATAGCTTAGTTCGCTCTCCGCCCCTGCTGTGCCACGCACACGCCCGGTCGCTGCTCGTTCATACGACCCGCCGATGGAAAAAGTCGACTCTCCGGGCGACGTGGCATGAGGATCGGAGACCTCGAAAGGATCATCAGCTAGTGTAATAGGGTCATCCTGAGCATAGGCTGGCGCAATTGATGTCAACCAAATCCTCAAAATTCCAGCTGCAAAATCGGAGAAGCAATGGGGCATTGCTTCTCCTTTCCAGCCATGGCAGCGCAGGCTTCGTCGAGATCATAGACATGTTCGAGGTTTTAGATCGGCAAGTTCGAAGTTGCTTGTTGGCCCGTCGGAAACGGTATTGCGGTATCCGAGCGGAGGAGGCCTGCAACGTAGCTACCTCGGTCACGGCTTTCGGTGCTGTCGTAGCCATCGCGTTGCCTCCTCCAGCGTGTCGAAGATCGGCGCTGAGATACCAACGAGCCGTCCGAAGGCCGCCTCCACGAACCAGCCCGGGCCCACCTCGTGATCAAAGGTGTCAAGGCGCACCAGCACGGCGATCAGCAGGCCGTTTGCCAGGACCAAACGCCCTTCCCGATCCGGGCTGCCCGTGTCAACCAAAATCGGCTGCAGCACGAGCAACGTCTCGACGTTGTCGTGCGCATCCATGACTAACTTTCCCGTAGCTGCTTCAACCACGGCTCGCTCCGGCGTGCGCCCCAACGAGTGTTCTTGAGGTGGAGGTAGTTCGGCGTAAAACCGCAGAACGACTTGAGCTGCTCGACATCATGGATCGTCAGAACCCGCCGTTTGATCGTGATCAGCCCGAGATCACGCAGCTCGCGAAGCGTACGATGTACGTGAACGGCGGACAAGCCCATCGCATCTGCAAGCTCCACCTGCGTAAATGGGAAGGCGTAGCTGTCATTCGTAACCTTCCCAACCGCATCGAGCCGAACCAACATTTCGCAGAGGAGGTGAGCGATACGACGCTCCGGGGCACGACCACCAAGGTTGACCAGCCACTCGCGCAGCACCGCCTCATCGACGAGACCGCACCACCAAAAGGCCCGCGTGATCTGCGGATGGGCCTGGGTAATCTCCTCGATAGCTCGACGCGGGATGTCGACGACATGGCACGCGGAGATCGTAGCAATGTTGTGGTCCATCTGGTCGAGGATGAACACGTTGAGGTCGCAGAAGTCCCCTGGAACCATAAGCGCCATGATCTGGCGTTTACCGTCCGGGAGCACCTTGTAGCGGCAAGCGAGGCCATCAAGGATCAGATGGACGTTCTCGGGTTCGTCGCCTTCTCGGACCAAATCGACCCGTGCAGCGACCTGCCGGATGCGTGGCGCCAAGCCATCCAGGGCCTGGCGATCGTCATCCGATAGGTCCTCGAAGCCTTCCAGCTTCCGGGTCAGTACCTTCTGCATCACACCTCGGGAGGGTTCGATACAACGACCCTACGTCGGATTTCCGACATTTCAAATCGTCATTTGATGAGAAATTTGCCTAACGTCCGCGTTTTCCCTAGAAGCCGCGCATCGTTTGCAATCTTTCGGGCGCACACGGCTGAGGGTTCGTGCCCCCGCCCTTCTCGGGACGGCCCGTGACACAGCTTCGACAGGCGACATGCCGCAATCGTTTGCTCGCCGGGCTACCACCATCCGACTTCGATCTGCTTCAGAGCCGGCTCGCCCTGAAAAAGCTCGCGGTGGGCGACGTGCTGATCGCGACGGATACCCCAATCGCCAGTTTGTATTTTATTGAACGCGGCATCGTCTCGCTCGTTGCGCAAGCCCCAGATGGCGAACAGGCTGAGATTGGGCTCGTTGGCTGCGAGGGTCTCGTCGGGATTCCGCTGCTGCTTGGCTCCGATCAAGCCCCCTATGATGGCCGGGTGCAGAATACAGGTTTGGCCTGGGCATTATCTGCTTCGAGTTTCTGCGAGATCCTGCCGCGATCTTCGGCCTTGGGTGAACGGTTACTTCGCTATGTGCAAACTGTCACCGCGCAAATGGCGGGAACAGCACTAGCCAACGCACGCTACACGCTTGCAGCTCGTCTCGCCCGTTGGTTGCTGATGTGCCACGATCGGGCTGAGGGCGACGACCTCTCGACGACCCACCGCTTCCTTTCGTTGATGCTCGGTGTGAACCGCACTGGTGTCAGCGAGGCGATGGCCGTTCTAGAACGGGCTGGGGTCATCGCAACGAAGCGTGGCACCATCATCATCCAGAACCGCGAGTACCTGAATGCTCAAGCGGGCGCCTGCTACGGAATGCCGGAGGCGGAGTACGATCGGCTTCTTGGAACTACAACGTCGATCGCAACGCCCTGATTGGTGTCTCTTTTAACTCGTCGGTCAGCTTAAGGGCTGTGCAATAGGTGTTGCTGCCAGAACAACCGCGCCGGCATGATCCGAGTGAGGACTGGCGGGTTCTAACGGCCTTACTCCGCCATGATGGCGATGAGTGAGAACGAACAGGCGAGCGCAAATGTGCCCGCCACGAGCGACACGATTAGGAGCATAGGTGAAGCCTCGGGTGCCAAATGGCAACGCTTCCTCAATCCACAAAGCGCAGTCCGGTTGCAGCTAAGCCGATCGATATCCCCGGCAGCCCACATCACGCGAGGCCATGGCATCACCTGCACTAATCCGAACCGCGCCCTTTGATGTCCAGGCCTGGGGCGATGCGCTTGAGGCCATGAGACCTACGGTGCCGCCCCGCCCCGGGCTCTCGGCGCAGCGCTGGCAGGAGATGCGCGAGGCTGCGATCGACTTCCTCGACCAGTTCGGCGAGGAGGCTGTCGCCCTCGGCTGGACGGCCACCGATCTGTTCGACGTGCATCCGACCGTCGGCGTGATCCGCGTCGACTACTGCGGGGGCCTGATGATCAACGTCCATCGCGTCGCGGCGATCGGCGACACTTGGATCCCGTACGGGATCCAGACCTTCCGGCAGGATCGACCCGGGCGGCCTGTCGGGATCCCGGTCTGTATGATCAATTGGTAGGACGGGAACACGGCACCCGTCTGTCCCCTTTGGCCTTGGGTACCCCCACTAGGACATCGCCGTTGCCCTCCTACACCCTACGCCGTTTCGAGCGCCCGCAAGACGGCCGGTTCGGCGTCAGTGATGACGCCTGCTTGATCGAAGCTCGGGATGAGCAGGAGGCGATCTTGATGGCTCAGGCTGAGATCGCGGAACCGGACAGCCCCCTCCTGGCAATCGAGCTGCTAGGGCGTGTCATCGCTTGAGCCAGTCGAGGGCGGCCGCGAGGCAGAGGACGCCCATGAAGCTGGCGGCGGTTTTCTCGTATCGGGTGGCGATGGCGCGCCATTCCTTGAGCCTGGCCCAGAGGCGCTCGACCTGATTG
>NZ_JAKSYA010000111.1:0-331 GCF_022829485.1 Methylobacterium sp. J-059 | reverse complement strand
GCAAGGTGAACTGGTCGGTGGTGAACGGCGACCCGAAGAAGGGCGAGACCAACACCGCCCCGCTCCTGCCGGTGGAGCACCGTGGCGGCGTTGGCCGCGTCCTTCCTCCGGTCGCCGGTCACCACCGGCCAGTCCACCTGGCCGGACTGCGCGGCGACGGACACCACCGCGGCGTCGGCCTCGCGGACGGTGTTCGCGTTGTCCGCGAACGCCACGCCGCCGTTGCCCTTGGCGCGGCCGATAACCGGGAGGGGTGCCGGCTCCGTGTTGCGCTGGTCCTCCCACACGATCTGGTCCTCATGCGCGACGCAGAGGGTCGGCGCTCTGCTCG
>NZ_JAKSYA010000110.1:0-12205 GCF_022829485.1 Methylobacterium sp. J-059 | reverse complement strand
CACGCTCGCTGAGCTGGTCCGCGTTCATCTCCAGGGAGAAGAAGCCGACAGGGCCAGCGTGCTGGGCGGCTGAAATGGCCACATGTAGGCCGACCGTCGTTTTACCCATGGCGGGCCGGCCGGCCAGGATGATGAGCTGCGCACTCCGCATGCCGAGCGTCGCGGCATCAAGCCTCGGCACGCCGTAGGGCACTCCACGGGGCGCCGCTCCCTGCCGGATCTCGTTGGCTTGGTCGAGGACTTTGGCGGCGCTGGTCCCGAGCGAGATGCTCCGGGCATGGTCGGCGAGCGATGCACTGGCCACCGCGTCCAGCGCCTCGATCATGCTGCCGGCGGTCTCGGCCGGGTCATGCACGGTGCTGCCAGTCATCGCTGCGATGCCGAACTGCGATGTCTCGAAGACAGCCCGCATCCGCGCTGCCTGTGCGACCAATCGGGCGTAGCTGGGGGCGTTGCTGATGGTATTGGCGCCGTGCAGCAGGTTGACGAGGTACTGCCCGACCGTGACCCCGCCCAGGTCCGCATTGCCAAGCACCGCCTTCATGAGCCCGAGGTCAATCGCCTCGCCGGCATCTCGCCGAGCGACCATCGCCGCAAAGATGTGCTGGTGCACCGGGTCGGAGAAGTCGTCCGGCTGGACGAAGTCCCGAGCCCGGTCGATCGCATCGTTGTGGTGGAGGATGGCACCGAGCAGCCCTTGTTCGGACTCCACGGCGTTCGGCGGGACGGCATCGAGGGAAGCGGTTAGCGCATTCATTGCGACACCTCCCGCTCAGCAACCTGCAGTGCCTCAATCAGCTCCGGCAATCGATTACGGGCTATACGGATGCCGGACTTCGTGGGGAATAGATCACCCTTACCTCTGGCCGGCATGGCGAACACACGAACATCGATGCAGGTAAAACCTGAGCCTGCTTGGATGCTAACGCGCACCTCTTCGAAGTTCGTCTTTCTCACCGTTGCTACGGTGCGGGTTTCCGCCCGCTTGAGGCGCGATGATGCATTCGCCGGAGTTGTTGCTCCTGCGGGATGACGCGCGGTGGCCATGGCTTTACTCCGCTGCTAAATTCACAGCGGGAGCCGATAGCCCCATTGTATTGTAGATATTCCGGATCGCCGGCAGCTCTCTTTCACCCGAGAGATACCTTTCTAACAGGTCTTCTTGGCCTTCGAGATATAGATATACGGCCACGCGATCAAAGGCCATTTTTCCGGCGATCATCCGACCCAGATGAAAGCGCCGCCCCCATGTTCTCGCTGTTTTCTCGTGTACGTGCGCTAACTTTGCGAATTCCTGACTGGTCATGACCTGATCAGGATTATAAGGTCGTAATACTTGTATGTTAGACATCGATCCAAACCCATAGGTTGGTCAATGCCGGTTCAGGCTCGGGGACTTAGGCGCGGACGAAATCATGACCGATCGACTAGCGGACGCATGATATGCATCTGCCTTGATCACAATGACCATAGCTGCTAAGTTTTTTGAGCCCTAATCGGCATAGCCTATGGCCGCCACGTGCCTGCAAGCTGCAGCGGCCTGATTGCGAGACCCGGCTTGGAGAACATCTCCAGGTCGGGTTTGTTTTTGTATATGCCTTCTACTCTGGGCAATCCATCAACATGTCGGACGATACGCGCATCTCGGACGCACTGCAATCCTACAAGCTGCTTGTATATCCGGTGGCTCGGGCATCGATATATACAAGGAGCTTGTATGGGGCGGCCAGCCCATGTTGCGTCCGCATTAGCTAGTGTGGCCGGCTTCTTCCGCCTTAGCCTCTTGCTCGGCGAGCCACTGAGCCAATTTCGACCGGCGCACGCAAAGCTTTCGACCTACCCGGATCACGGGAAGCGTACCCGTTCTCGCTAGGTACCAAACCTGCGCCTGCCCGAGCCCAAGCTCGGCCCCAATGGCTTCAGCGCCCAGAAGGAGGTCCAGCGGTGGGAAGGGTGGGAGTTGGCCGGCCATGTTAAGTTTCCTTGCGAGAGGGAGGTGGGGTTAAGCCGTTGCCCAGGCGATCTTGTCGCCGGGGATGCAGAGGATGTTGCGGGTCTCGTTGGCGGGGATGAGGATCCGTGCAGAGTCGCCGATGCCGCTGACCTGCGTAGGATCGGGGTTCTCCCCGCGGGCTACCCAGGCATCCACGGCGGCCCGAACCTCGAAGTTCATACCGGTGCGCCCCTGCGGAGCGGCAATATCGGTGACCCCGGGGTTCGTCATGGTACGCGACCAGAACGCGACGCTGATCAGGGACGCACCGTTGACGTCGCCAATTTGAGCGCACGTCACATGGATGCCGGTGAGGGCCATGGCTGGCTCCGGATTTTAGTTGAGGACGGCCATCCGCACGGTCGCCATGCCGCGGTGTCCCATGGGGAGCGCCTGAGTGTCGGCAGCAGGTGGCGCTCCAGCTCGCAGGCGAGCGGAGACGACGAGATGGATAGCGATAAGGGCGGAAAATGCAGCGCGATCGGTTTACGCGCGGGCATGAAAAAGCCCCGCGCGGGATGTCTCCCGGCGAGGCCGTATCTCTCTATCTGGAGTCATACACAAGCGACAGTTGGATGTAAATGGACCGAAGCAGATTGATTAAGGTCGCGGTCCGTCTGTCACGATGCATCTGGCGCAGCGCCTAAACTATTGGTCCTCGCCTGCGTTCGCGGAACCGGATGCCGGTACCGCCACCGTTCTCAGGGATGAATTCGAGACTGGCATCCTCAAGCGGCCCCGCTAGAGTCTGATTGTGCATAGTCGTAAGAATCATCGCCGCCTGTCTATTCACTACGCATGCGCATTCCCATCTCAGGGTTGAATGTGAAACCTTTAGATACTTTCATAAGATTTGGACTGCGAAAATTCTGCCAATTTATTTTGGTATATGTTCCGCGATCAAAACCATAGGAAAACATTAAATACTTCCGCGGGTTGCCGTAATCATCATTTGATATTAGATTGTGAGCAAACTGACACTTATCAGCTGATGCATTTGCGTCATAGAAGGACTTTAATTGCATGGCGGCTATCTGGATTGCGGTGGCCATCGTAGTCTTGATCGGCTCCTGCGTCAGCTCGTTCGCCGTCTTGTCAGAATTAAGAACATCAAGCTTTTGCAAAAGCGGCACAGATTTGATGACCGTCGCTTGATCTACGTCAACGATTACCTTGCATGCCGCAGAGCTAATGCTATTAGTTTGCTTAAATCCGAGTGCCAGAAACATAGATGTCATCGCTTCCGGCGAAGCTTCGTCGTCGGCACCCCAGGACGGACCAATACAAGTTGCGCCCGCAACCATAAACACTAACAGGTAACTTTTCACACAATGTTGCAGCATAGGATCGCCTCCCGAATTGCTGAACCATACGCACACCCGCGCATCGAGCAACAGCTAAGCTGGCTCGTTATCCTAATCTGCGATTACGGAGCTCGGTATCGTCACGGCCCCTAACGCTCCCTGAGCCGAACACCAGCCCCGTCCCCGTTCTTGAGGGATGAACTTCAGGCCGGCGTGCTCGAAGAACTCTCGCATCAGTCAGCTCCGCGCTTCGCCCCGTGAACGATCTGCTGCAGCAGCGAGGGTAGCGGAACGCCGTACTCCTCAAGGAGGAAAGCAGCGCTGAGCAGCGTCCGGATGTGCTTGTCGGGGACCGGCCGGTTCATGATCTGCGCGTCCAGCACCTGATCGGCTAGAAGGCCAGCGAGGCGCGCGACTTCAGACAGACGCGCGGACGAGGCAATCATGCTTTTCGCTCACGCATCCGAACCCCAGCGCCCCCGCCATTCTCGGGGATAAATTCTAGGCCCGCACGCTCCAGAGCGTCTCGTATCTTATCGACGCTGCTGATCCGGGCATCTTGCCCGGCTTCAAACCGATTGATCGTGTTCGCCCCGACATCAGCTTCACGGGCTAGGTCCGCCGTGCTCCATCCCAAGGCAGCACGACCCATCCGGCATTGAAATGGCTTCATGAGGTGGATTTATCACCATATGAGGTTGACATCAAACCGGTGTGGGTTACACCTCTAGTGGTGAGATTATCACCACGGAGGCCAGCCCCGATGCGCTACGCCAATCTTATCGCCCAGTCGCACATCGCCCGTAGCGCTGACGCCCGCCTGACCGCCGACGCCCGCCGCGCCGCGATCGCCACCCGTGCCGCCGTTGTCGCTTCGACCGAGAGCGCCAAGCGCTTCGCCCGCACGACCGCTCCCCTCGTCAACCGCGATGGCACCTTCGACCGTTCGGCGATCATGCGTGCTGCCATCCGTTCGGCTCAGGCTCGCATGGAAGTCACCGGCGACGCCTGGGGCGTGTGCCTGTCCTACGCTCTGAAGGGCGCCTGGGCTGCTGCGAAGGCCTCTCGCGCCTACCGTGCGCACTGAGGCCGGACTGATGGCCGCCGACCTGATCCGCTCCCCCGCCGTTCGCCTTTTGCACGCCCGGCAGGATCACGCGACCTGCCTCCGCCTTGCGGCATCCTACAGAGCCCGGATCGCGGCTGGCGAGACTGACCAGCGCGAGGCTCACGCCTGGGCGCTCGGCCTTGCCCGCCGCTGGCGCCTCGTCGCTGCCGAACTGAGCAAGACGCGCCTGCCGCCGGCCTGATCGGCGCCCAAACGGGACCCGCCCCACGCCCCTGATCCCCAACCACCCCCACGAGCCCTCAACGGAGCCCGATCGATGCCGCACGCCCGTATCCCCGATTTCAGTCAGCCGCCCGGGTTCGTCGCCCTCGATACGGACCGCCTGCCCTTCCACGCTGATCCGATCCTCGCGGCCCTCGATCAGCACGCCGAGGCTTGGAGCGTCTTCAAGGCTGCGCCTGACGGCGAGGCACCCATGCGCGCCGAGGACGATGCCGACAGTGCCCTGATGGCCCTTCTCGGCACGCCCTGCGCGACGCGCGGGGGGATGCTCTGTCTGATCCGGCATCTCCGTTGGTTCCTGGCTGAGGAGGCTCCGAACGCCGTCAGCCACGGCGACGCCTGGGCCATCGTGCAGGCTCGGGAGGGCGACCTGTCCTTTTGCCTGGGCGTGGAGCCAGTCCGGCGCCTACCGATGGCCCTGCCGTCCGGCCGGCTGCTCGGACCGACGATCGATCTGCGGCCGCCCCTGTCACCGGCCAGGTACGTCGGGCGCGCGCTTGCGGCTGCCGGCGAGCTTCTGACCGCCATTGCGATCGTAGCTGGCGGCTCCGTCTTCACCGGCCTCGCAACCCTCATCTGACCTGCCCCGCAACCTGTCGCGGGCCGCAAGGCTCACATACCTCACGTGGAGATACCCATGCGCCAGTCAACGAAGATTGCCGAGTCCGGAAGTCTGACCGCGCGCGAGCGTGCCGACGCCCTGCGAGCGCGGCTGCCCGAGCCAGCGGCGGATCCCATCCTGGCCGCCATTACCGAAAGTCGCCGTCTCATGTCGACCGTCCGCCGAGCTCGTCGCGCTCCGGACTTCGCCCTGGGACGGTCGGATGAAGAGGCGGCAGCCAACGACGCGGCATGGCTTCACTACCATGGCACGTTGCTCAGGACGCCCCCAACCACGGCAGCGGGTGCGGTTGCGTTCGCCCGACACTTTCTCGTCTTCCACCGCGACCAGGGGCGTGTGCTTGCGGAAAAGGACCTCGTTCGGGTGTTGACCATCATTGCCGCTGCGCCCGCAGCCTGAGATCGGAGACCGCCTTCCATGGGCGACATCGTCCGCCTCCACCCACCCTCATGGCCGGCTGGCCAGGGTCCGGTCACTCCAATCAGCCGGGCCGCCCTCCGGGCGCAACTCGAGGAAGCCGCACAGGTCGCCCTGGACGCTGCCGATCGCATCCTCGCTGCCCTTGATCGCATCGGCGAGGATGCGGATCATGTGGGTGCCGGGAATGCCGAAACTCTCTTGGATCGCTCCAGGGGCACGGGGGGCAATGTCCCCGGCGGCAATCAGACGACACCCGACCAGCGGTAAGATACCTGACAAGCCCAGAAGGTAGTGGGTTGGTCTGAAACCGTACGGGATTGGCCCGACCTTGGCTGTAAGCGGTCAGCGTGGCACGGTAGTTTCATGCCTTACGAGATCGACCTGATTCTAAATCGGCGTGGCCGCTCATTCTATGATGAGGACGTGCCGCACATCAAATTACCAGGTGAATATGATGACCTCACCGAGGCCATGGATACGGCAATGGAATTCATAAAAGGCGGGTGTAGCCAGTTTGAATTTCGAATCTGGGATGATGGTGCCATTCATTCGGCTTCTGATAACTTTATTTGATAGTTTTTATCAAGAATTCTACGATTTTAAACATCCCGTCATACGCACTAAGTCAACAAAAAGGGGCCAACCCTAAGGCTGGCCCTGATCGTAATATCCCGAGACCTAGCCTTACTCGGCGGCAGTCATCTCGGCGGTGAAGTGTCCGCACCAGTCCTGGGTTGCCACGACCGGCCACAGGCCCTTGGCCTCTGGTGCCGGCTGGCTCACGGGCGGGTTGAAGCGGCACAGGCCGGCATCATCCGCTGCTTGGGCGCCGTTGCCGTGATGCTCGTCGAAGAACTTGCAGCTCTGACAGGTCGCGCTGGCCATTGTCGGCTCCCGTATGTGGCTGGCGGCGCTGCCGCCCTCGGTTGCGAATTAGAACAGATCTAATTTTGAGTTCAACGGGGTGCCTGAGCGGTGGTTCCAGCCGGATCACAGCAGGGTGTGGACGGTCGGCCACTCAGGTAAAATCAACATCGGTCCCAATCAGGATCCGCATCTCAGATGACCACCACCGTCCCGCATGGAGCCCCTGGTCGTGCTGCCCCGTCGGCAAGTCTCCGCTAGCCTTCGCCCGCCTCTACCCTGCAGCCTGAGGAGCTTGCCGTGCCGAGCGCCAGTACCGCCCGTCGTCCCACCGTCGCCCCGGCATCGGCTTACCCCGAACAGCTCGGCACCGTGATCGTCGCGCTCCTCAACGCCATTGAGGGCCTACCCGACGGCTCGCCGACCGCCGCAGCCTACCGGTCCGCCCACCGCCGCAAGGGCCAAGCACTCGCCAAAGCCGGCGACCCGGCGGCATGGGCCGGCCTGCAGGGGTGGCGGTCGTGAACACCGCCCTCGTACTCATGGCCGCCGCAGCGGTGCACGCACAGTTCGCCTACTGGCGACGGTTCGATAGGACCGGCAGATCCCGTCGCGTTGCCTGGGGTGCCATCCTCTACGCCCTCGCGGGCCTCGTCTGTTTCATCACTGCAAGGGTGTTGCAGTGAGACAACCGGTAGCGCGTCCTACCACCCCAGCCCGAGCGCTCGCGTATCCTCGTTCGGTGCGGCGGTCCGCAGGTGTGCGATTACCGCTTCCACAGCCGCAAGCGCGGCAGCACGCGGCTTGGTCGGCGCAGCATCTCGCTTATCGAGCTCTTCCGCCAGGGCGACCGACGCCACCACTGCCTGTGCGATCGCAAGGTCCAGCGCGGGATCAACGACGACGCGACGCTTGAGGTTCGCGGCCGTACTGGAGGCGGCCGCAGCTACCATCTCGCGCATGCCAAGCGTCCCGGTCTCGATGGCGACCACCCATGGGCTCATCACCGCCTGCAGGAACGGCGGCAGGCCGGCACCCTCGAGAATTCCACCTGCCATCAGCGCGCCTCGATCCATCGCCCTTCGACTGCCGGGTTTATCCGGCATCCGGCCCGAGGGCGTCGAGCCGCCGGTGTGCGTCCCCTTGTCCGAAAGCAGGAGCGCCGAGGAGCCTGCCATGCCATCGCCTCGCGATCACATCGAGACCCACGTCTTCGATCCTCCGACCGGCGGTACCGTCGCTGCAGCCGAGACCGCGATCCTGTCGCTCCTCACGGCAGTCGAGCAGCATCAGGTCGGCTCGCCGGCCGCCATGGCCTTCATCGCCCCGATCCGACGGAAGGGCGAGGAGCTACTTACCGCCGGGGGTGCGAGCGACGTGCTCGACTACATGGCAAACCGCATCCATGCCGCCGTGCCGGAGAAGGCTGCTCAGCGTGAGCGGATCCTTGCCGCGGCATGGGGCGGTTTACCGGGGTGGTGGTCGTGACCGCCGGTCTCGACGCCTTGCTCTTTGCCAAGGTCCGCGCCCTCCACGACTGCACGGACATCTCGGCCGAGAAACCTGCCGCCACGAACTGTAGCGTTGGCCCGCACGACGACGTCTATCGCCGCTGGGATCGGTAGCAGGGCCGGCGAACCTTCAGTGCGTGTGGTGTGATACCCCTGCCTCTACCGTGCTTCTTGCCGTGTCGCTGCCGTACATTACCGTGCACGACCGTGGCCTTGCCACGGAGCCGCGATGGCCCTCAGCGGGCGGGCCTCAAAGGGCCACAAGCGGCCCAGCGAAAGCCCACCATTCGGGAGGGATCATATCACACGCACTGAAGTTGCTGGCGTGTTCCGTGTTGTCGAGGAGGGCACGCCTCGCTACAGCGCGCTATGGACAAGCTCGACGCCCTCCTAGACCGTCTCAAGGCTCATCAGCGGGTGATGATCCTAGCCGCAGCCGAACACGACACGTTGCCGGCCGCGAGCGTCCTGAGGCAGATCGCAGAGCTTGAAAACGCCATCGCGGCGGTTGAAGCGGTGGCTGACGAGGAGCGAGGTCGGCGACGGCATTAGGCGCCGCAAAGTGATCGACTATTATTCACCAATCCTGGTGTTGTAATAGGGTCGGTGCCGCGTCGGCGGCCAGCAGGTCTGCCCGATCCGCTGTGGCGGTCCTGTATGCCCCTTCATGCAGGGCCGCCTTTACCCTTCGATCGAGCCTCGACCTGATTGATGAGACGGACGGGATGTTGACGCAATCGATCATCGGGATGGCACGCCACCGCTGGCAGACTCCCCGTCCGTTCGAGGGCCATACGAAGGAAAGCCTGCTACGGAAGATCGAGAGCCCAGCGGTCCGTGAAGAGGTCAAAGAGCAGGCCCGGCGAGAGCTACAGCTTCGCTCCTCGGTCCCCCTATCCGGTTAGCACTCTGACGACCCGCGGTCGTGCGCACACGGGCTGACAGGGCAACAGTCAAACTGTGGGGATCTGGCACCTACGTCGATCCGACCTGTCAGCCGCTGATTAGGAGTAACGGGGAAGTGTGATGGGTTGGGTATCAGCGGCTGATCGTGTGTGCCTTCCTCACCAACGATAGATCAGGCTGCCGATGACCGTGGCCGGCTGGTTGCGGTTGCAGAACCCGAACGAGCAGGTCTGGAAGTTGCGATCGAAGATGTTGTAGCCGTTCAGCTGGGCGCGGAAGCCCTTGTAGCGTGGGTCGAGCGCGGCGAAGTCGTAGGCGACTAGCGCGTCGTAGAGCGTCACGGCGGTGTTCCGCACCGTGTTGAGGTCATCCGCGTAGCTCGAACCGATATAGCGGATGCCGCCGCCGAGCTGGAGCCCGCGCAGAAGCGAGGATGGCGGGAAGGCGTAGGTCAGGAACGAAGCATAGGTGTCGCCGGGGATGCCAGAGACGCGGTTGCCGTTGATCGAGTCCCCGGTCGAGGCGATCGCATTCACGAACCGGAGATCGACGTGCGTGTAGGCGACCGTCAGGTTCGTGCCCGGCCCGAGGTTGGCGGTGGCCTCCGCCTCGAAGCCACGGGAGCGCACCGAGCCGCCCGCGGTCTGGAACAGGATGTTCGCCGCGTCGGGGATCAGGATGCTCGATTGGTTGATCTCGAAGCCGGCAAACGCCGTCTGGATGCTGGTGCCGGGGATCAAGTACTTCACGCCAGCCTCGATCTGGTCGCCGGTGGCCGGCTTGAACGCCTGGCCGTTCCGGTCGAGGCCGACCTGGGGCGTGAAGGTGGTAGCGTAGCTGGCATAGGGTACGAGCCCCGGCGCAAGCACGTAGCCGAGGCCGACGCGGCCGGTGAAGGCGTCGTTGTCCTGGCGCGAGACGGCTGTGTCGGGCGATGACCGGGTGTCCTGGAAGACCTGATCGTAGCGCCCGTTCACGGTGAGGATGAAATTGCCGAACTTGGCCTGGTCTTGCAGGTAGATGCCGACCTGGTCCTGGGTCTGGCGCGCTGCCGCTCCTAAGGCCGGCGTGGCGATGAATTGCTGGCCATAGTTGCGCGTGACGAGGTTCAGGTCCGGGACGGCGACGTTGTCGGCGTAGAAGCTCCCGAACCGGCTGGTCAGGCTGTAGCGGGCGTAGTCGACGCCGCCGACCACAGTGTGCGCGACCGGGCCGGTGACGAGATGCGCCTCGAGCTGGTTGTCCAGGGTCTGCTGAACAAGGCCGGCGCGGAGGTATCCGTTGTCGCGTGCAGCGACAGTGCGCTCGGCATTGATGGACGTGATGTCCACGTACTTCGCGCTCAGGTTCAGTCCATAGTTGCGGAAGTTCTGGCGGAAGATCAGGTCCGGCGTGAACTTGTGCTCGAAGGCGTAGCCGATGCGGTACTGGGTCTGGTCGAGACCGGCGAAGCGCGGATCGCCCATGTAGAAGTTCGTCGCCCGAAAGCCCGGATCGTTGTAGTAGAACGTCGTCGCCGGCGTGTTGGTGATCTGGAACTCGCTCAGGAACGTGAACGTGGTGTCGGCTGACGGCTTCCAGGTGAAGGCGGGCGCGATATTGAACTGGTCGTCGTTCGTGCCAAAGCCAATGAACGAGCCGGCCTCGCGGCGTACGCCGGTGAGGCGGTAAGCCATCGTTCCGTCAGAACCCGCGAGGGGTCCGCCGACGTCGAAGTTGCCCTGGAAGCGATCGAAGCTGCCGGCTTGGAACTGCACCTCGCCGAACGGTACGAAGACGGGGCGTTTGCTCGTGATATCGAGGATCCCGCCGGGCGATCCGAGGCCGTAGAGGCCGGAGGCCGGGCCGCGCAGGATCGTCAGCGCCTCGGCACCGTAAGGCTCGCTCTTCGGGTAGGCGAAACCGCTGCCGATCACCCGCAGGCCGTCGCGGTAAATGCCCTGGTTCGTCAGCACGTCGAAGCCGCGGATGAAGATCTGATCGAACCGGGAGTCGAAGCCCGACCGCGCGGAAATAGCGCCCGGGACGTAGTTGATGGCGTCGCTGAAAGTCTGGACGTTGCGATCGTTGAGCTGCTCGCGGGTGACGACGGAGACCGATTGCGGAACCTCGATCAACGGGGTGTTGGTCTTTGTCGCCGCCGTCGCGACCCGAGCGGTGTAGCCGGAAATACCGGAGGGTCCGCCGCCGCCGCCGCTAGTCGCCGCGGTACCCCCATCGCCGGCACTGAGGTTGAGTCCACCTGCACTGAGCGACGGGGCTGAATTACCCGGCGCCGCGGCCTCAACTGAAAGCTGATCGAGCTGGACGGCTGCGTCCTGTGCCATCGCATTCCCGGCTAGGGTAGTCGTAGCGAGAAGCACGGCGAGGAGGGGAGAACGGTCGGACATGGCGCACGCTGACACGCGCCTGGATCGGCGCAACACCTACCTCTTCGCGGTTCGAGGATTACGCCGCAAGCCGAAAACGTGTTTCAAATCACACACTTAGAGCACTTCAAATCTGAAGTTATTCTAAGCTTGGGGGCATCATTAGGTTTGGTAGAGGAGCCGAGCCTACGGCAAGGCGAGTATCCCCCCGGGGATAGGGCACCAGGATGAAGCGCAGTGACGTGCGCTGCGGATCGAGAGTGCGAACAAACTCGCGGTGATCGGAACGCGGAATGCCGGAATACGGGTCGCAAAGGTGCAGCCGCGTTCGATCGCGACCCGGTCTGGTCTTATCCGCCGAACGAACCAACAGCAGGCAGGTCACGGTCGGTGGTGGGGCGACGCTTGGGAGGCTGCACCCGGGCATCCTCTGCCCTGACGGAGCTGGCCTCAGACACGGTAGAGGGACGAGTAGCAGCGCGGTCTCTGTGGATCGACATGGCGTACTCCAAGGCGTGGGCGAAAACGGAACCGCATCTCGTGTGCGGTGTCTGACGCGTAATGATTGCGCCGCAGCATGGTTCGGCCACCGCGGCGACATGGCTGTTGGAGCGTCGAACTGCTCGATGCGGCCCAAGCGAACGATGGGGGGAGCCGTGCGCTCTCCCTTTGAGCTCGCCGCTATCTGCCACGATCTGGCAGACCAGAAATGTAACACCGGGCTGGTTGTTCGCTGCAGCGCAGCGACCTAGGTTCGCAGTGCGGGACGGCGATGGCGTCGCGGTCCCGCTGTCCTTCTTGGACGTTTCCTCCCAAGACTTCGGGCCGCTCCTTCGGGGGTGGCCTTTTTTGTTTGTCTATGCCT
>NZ_JAKSYA010000108.1:0-92826 GCF_022829485.1 Methylobacterium sp. J-059 | reverse complement strand
CCCAGCGCGAGCGCCTGGGCGAGGTCCAGCTCGTGCCCGGCATGCCGGTCGAGGCCTTCCTCCAGATCGGCGAGCGCTCCGTGATGAGCTACCTGATGAAGCCGCTCGCCGACCAGGTCGCCAAAGCCTGGCGCGAGAAGTAGGCACGCGGGCACGGCCCTGCGCGATGCTTCGCTGCGGTGCCTTGCCTCGTGCGGCCGAATCCTGATATGGGGCCCGCTCTTTCCGCGATGCGTCCGCCGCCATCGCCGTGCGCCCGCGAGGGCGTGCGATCCCGACACCCTTTCGATGGACGGCCGGTCCGACCCGCGCCGCGTGCAAGACCGATGAAGATTCGCAACTCCCTCAAGTCGCTCCGTGGCCGCCACCGCGACAACCAGCTCGTGCGCCGCAAGGGCCGGGTCTACGTCATCAACAAGACCCAGAAGCGCTTCAAGGCCCGCCAGGGCTGAGGCGTCGCGGCATCCGTCCCCGACGGATGCCCGACCGGGCGGCGCGACCGCCCCCGCCGCGCGGCATCCCGCGCGTTGACGCCGGCGGGCGGGGGGACCAAGCTCCCCGCATGGCGCCCATCGCTCGACCGCTCCTGTTCGTCCTGCTCGCGACCCTCTCGACGGCCGCCGCCGCGGCGCCGCCCGGCAATCCGGACCGCCATCCGCCGGCCGCCGCCGAGCCGAAGGCGCAGGACCGCAAGCCCGCCGCCAGCCTGAACGAGCTGTACGAGCGTCTCCGCAACGCCGAGGACGACGCCGAGGCGAAGGGCGTCGCGACCCTGATCGAGCGCCGCCTCGACCGGTCCGGCAGCGCCACCGTGGACCTCCTCACCGATCGCGCCCGCCAGGCGATGACCACACAGGACTTCGCCCTGGCCGCCGAGCTGATGGACCGCGCCACCGCGATAGAGCCGGTCTGGTCCGAGGGCTGGAACCGGCGCGCGACGGTGTTCTGGCTCCTGACCGACAGGGAATCGGCGATCGCCGACCTGCAGCGTGCGCTGGTACTGGAGCCGCGCCACTTCGAGGCCTGGGCGGCCCTCGGCCGGATCTACCTGTCGATGGACGACAAGGCGCGGGCGATGAACGCCTATCGCCGGGCGATCGCCATCTACCCGCGCATGCCGAAGCTCAAGGACGCGATGGAGCGTCTGTCACCCGAGGTCGACGGTCGCGACCTGTGAAGGCCGTGATCCTCGCGCTGGCGAGCCTGCTCGGCCTCGTCGCGGCCTTGATCGGCGCCGTCCTCGGCGCGGGCGCGGTGGCGACGCTGATCATCACCGCCCGGGTCTCGGCGCAGCATCCCCCGGAAGGGCCGTTCGTCGACGTCGCCGGCGGCCGCCTCGCGACGATCCAGGCCGGCCCCGAGACCGGGGCCCGCGCCACGGTCGTGCTGCTGCACGGGGCCTCGGCCAACGCCTCAGACCCGATGGAGGGCGTCGGGCGGGCGCTCGCCGCGCAGGGTTTTCGCGTCGTCGCCTTCGACCGGCCGGGCTTCGGCTGGAGCGACCGGCTCTCGGGCGGGGACGCCGCCGCCCCGGCGGTCCAGGGGGCGGCCATCGCCGAGGCGCTGGAGCGCATGAACGTCGGCCCGGCGATCGTGCTCGGCCATTCCTGGGCGGGCGCCCTGGCGCTGAGCCTCGCCCTCGACCATCCCGAGCGCGTCTCCGGGCTGGTGCTGGTCGCGCCGGTGGCGCTGCCGTTCCGCGAGGCGCGGACCCCGGCCTGGTACTGGCGCCTCGCGCTCCAGCCGCCGGTGGCCTGGCTGCTGAGCCGGACGCTCGGCCCGCCCATCGGCCTGCGCTTCCTCGAGACGGCGGCGCGCAACGTGTTCCAGCCGCAGCCGGTGGCGGAGGGCTACGTCGACCGCAGCCGTGCCGCCCTGGTCCTGCGCCCGGCCACCCTGCTCGCCAGCGTGCAGGACCTGGTCGCGCTCGCCGCAGCCCTCGCCGCGCAGGCGCCGCGCTACAAATCGCTGCGCGTGCCGACGACGATCGTCACCGGCGATGCCGACGGCGCCGTCGGCAACACGAGTCAGGCCGAACCCCTGAGCCGCACGATCCCGGGGGCCGACCTCGTCGAGCTGCCGGGGATCGGCCACATGGTGCCGTGGGTGTCGACGCAGGCGCTGGTCGACGCGGTGTCGAAGATGGCCGAGCGGGTCGCCGCGCCGGAGGCCGCCCCGGTCGCGCCCTGAGGCGCCGCGTGGACCGGTCGGCGGTCGGATCGGCCGTCAGCGCGACGCGGAAGGCCAGACGACGGCTCGGGCCACGACGTCGTGGATGCCGTTGAAGGTCGCCGCCGGCGATCCCTACGGGACTTGGCCGAGGGCGTCCGACACGCGACGGCAGAAGGCCGCGTCGTCCTTGCCGGTCGGCAGGCGATAGGCCGGGAGGCCGTCGGGTGGCTGCGACGTCATCGGAAGCCCCGCTACGATCGCTGCCGGAGCGCGCCGCGGCTCCGTCCCGCCGAAGAACGGGACGGAGCGGTCGATCACGCCTTCGCGGCGTGCTCGCGGGTGATGAAGGCGATGCGCACGAGGTTCGTCGCGCCCGGCGTCCCGAAGGGGACGCCGGCGACCACGATGACGCGGTCGCCGACCTCGGCGAAGCGCTCGCGCACCGCGAACTTCGCGGCCCGGAAAGCCATGTCGTCCACGTCGCTGGCATCGTTGGTGACGATCGGGTGCGTGCCCCAGGCGATCGCCAAGCGGCGCGCGGTCTCGCGCTTGGGCGTCAGCGCGATCACCGTGGCGTTCGGGCGCTCGCGCGAGAGCCGGAGCGCCGTCGAGCCCGAATGGGTCCAGGCCATGATCGCCTCGAGGTCGAGCGCGTCGACCATCTGGTGGGCGGCCGCCGCGATGGCGTCGGCGGCGGTGTGGTCCGGCGTCGAGTTCTGCGCGCGGATGATCGACCAGTACAGGGCGTCGCGCTCGACCTCCTCGGCGATGCGGCTCATCATGCCGATCGCCTCGAGCGGGAAGGCGCCCGACGCGCTCTCGGCGGAGAGCATCACCGCATCCGCGCCCTCGTAGACCGCGGTCGCCACGTCGGACACCTCGGCGCGGGTCGGCACGGGGGCGGTGATCATCGATTCGAGCATCTGCGTCGCGACGACGACGGGCTTGCCCATCCGCCGGGCGCCGCGGGTGATGCGCTTCTGCACGCCGGGCACCTGCTCCAGCGGCATCTCCACGCCGAGGTCGCCGCGGGCCACCATCACGCCGTCGGAGATCTCCATGATCTCGTCGAGCCGGGTCAGCGCCTGCGGTTTCTCGATCTTGGCCATCACCAGGGCGCGGCCGGCGCAGACCTTCTTCACCTCGGCCACGTCCTCGGGCCGCTGCACGAAGGACACCGCGATCCAGTCGGCGCCGACGTTGAGGCCGGCCTCGAGGTCCGAGCGGTCCTTGTCGGTCATCGCCGGCAGCGGGATCACCGTGTGGGGCAGGGAGACGCCCTTGCGGTTCGAGATGCGGCCGCCGACCTCGACGCGGGTCACGGCGCGCGTCTCGCTCGCCTCGGTGACAGTGAGGCGCAGCTTGCCGTCGTCGATGATGACGGAGTGGCCCGGCTCCAGGGCGGAGAGGATCTCCGGATGGGGCAGGTAGCAGCGGTGGACGTCGCCCGGCGTCGGGTCGCCGTCGAGGACGAAGCTCGCGCCGTTCTCGATCATCGCGAACCCCTCGGCGAAGGCGCCGAGCCGGAGCTTCGGGCCCTGGAGGTCGACCAGGATGCCGATCGGGCGCTTGAACTCCCGCTCGACCGCGCGGATCGCCTCGACCTTCTCGGGCAGCTTCTCGCGCGGCAGGTGGCTCATGTTGAGCCGGAACACGTCCACGCCGGCGCGGAAGAGTTTCGCGATCATCTCCGGCGAGTCGGAAGCCGGACCGAGGGTGGCGACGATCTTCGTGCGGCGTGAACGTTTCATCGGGCCTCCTGGGGCACATCGCTGCCGCCGCGTGCCCCTTGGCGGAACATCATGAAGTCGTGACGACGGGCATGCGGCCAGAAGCACCGGTCATGCTGCCCCGTCAAGGCGGGGCGGGGGGATCAGGGCTGCGGTGCGGCCGGCTGGTTGGGGTCGGAGAGCTGGATCGTCCAGCTCTTCTGCTCGCCGGTGTCTACCTCGAAGAAGCCGTTTCGGTCGTAGCCGCGGGCGAGGCAGTCCTCGACGCCGCGGATCGTGAACTCGCTGTCGCGGGTGCACATCAGCGAGCGCCCGCTCCACTCGCCGCCGCGCGTGTAGTCGACGGCGAAGACGTAGTAGAACCGTGCGGCCAGGGCGCCCTTGAGCAGGGTCTCGCACGCCTTCGGCGTCAGGTCCCACCAGCCCTCCGTGACCCAGCCCTGCGGGTCGCGGTAGCCCAACGCGATGCCGACCTTGCTCGGGGTGAGGTTGCATAGGCGCAGGTCCGCGCGGGCCGGCGAGGCGCCGAGCAACGCGAGCCCGAGCGCCGCGCCGATCACGAGAAGCCGCAACGCAAACTCCCAAAAAAGTCAGCCGACGAGGATAATGCGGCAGTCGTTGACATTGGTCTTCGTCGGGCCGGGCTGAACCAGGTCGCCGATCTCGGCGAAGAACCGGGTGGAATCGTTGTCGGCTAGCATCGCGGCCGGATCGAGGCCCGCGGCGCGGGCGCGAGCCAGCGTGGTCGGGTCGACGAGGCCGCCGGCCGGGTCCGTCGCCTCGCCGCGGCCGCCGTCGGTGCCGTCGGTGTCGGCTGCGATGCCGGCGATCCCGGTCTCGCCGTCGAGCGCGATGGCGAGCGCCAGCGCGTATTCCTGGTTCGGCCCGCCATGGCCCTCGCCGCGGATCGTCACGGTGAGCTCGCCGCCGGAGATCAGCGCGACCTTGCGGCCCGAGGCCTTGATCTCGCGGGCGATGCGGGCGTGCTCGGCCGCGACCTCTCGGGCCTCGCCCTCGAGGTCGGCGCCGAGCATCACCGGCTCGTAGCCGGCGGCCTTGGCGGCGGCGGCCGCCGCCTCCAGCGCGTCGATCGGCCGGGCGACGATGCGGTACTCGGCCCGCGCGAAGGCCGGGTCGCCGGCTTTCGGGGTCTCGTTCAGAGGGTCGTTCAGCAGGCGGATCGCGGTCTCGGGCAGCGGGATCCCGCGGCGCTCGCAGATCGCGCGGGCGTCGGCGAGCGTCGACGGGTCGGGCACGGTCGGGCCGGAGGCGATCACCGCGGGGTCGTCGAACGGCACGTCGGAGATCGCCAGCGTCAGGATCGAGCGGGCGTTGCGCGCGGCCACCGCGAGGCGGCCGCCCTTGATGCGCGAGAGGTGCTTGCGCACGGTGTTGATCTCGCCGATCGGCGCGCCCGAGCGCAGCATCGCGCGGGTGATCGCCTGCTTCTCGATGAGCGTCAGGTCGCCGGCCGGCGCGATCCAGTTGGCCGAGCCGCCGCCCGAGAGCAGAACCAGCACCTCGTCGTCGGGGCCGGCGGCGGTGGCGAGCGCCAGCGCCTCCCGGGTCGCGGCGATGCCGGCCTCGTCCGGTACGGGATGGCCGGCCTCGACCATGCGGATGCCGGGCGCGTCCTGCCCGTAACCGTGGCGGGCGACGGCCAGGCCGACGATGCGGTCGTCGCCGAGCCCGTGCTGCTCGCGGTAGAACCGGCTGGCGACCGCCGCCATGCTTCCCCCCGCCTTGCCGGCGCCGAGGATGATCAGCCGGCCCGGGGTCGGCGGCGGCAGGTGCGCCGGCAGGCAGGTATCGGGGTGGGCGGCCTCGATCGCCGCGGCGAGGAAGCCGTCGAGCAGGGTCCGCAGGGCGCGCGTGGCGGGGTCGATCTCAGGCGTCATCGGTCAGGGTCTCGCGCGTCGTTTCCTCGTTCGTGCGGTCCTCGCCTTCGCGACCCGCGGGTGCGGGCAGGGGCGACGGGCTCTTTGGGCGACGGGCCTGTTTCTTGCCGTGGCCGTTTCTTGCCGTGAGCGCACGATCCTTGATACGTGCTCTGCCCGAGCCTTGCCGTGACGGCAAGACCTCCCAGCCTCCGCGAACCGAACCGGACCCGTGCCCCTGTCCCAGAGCCTCGCGCGACACCCGCCCCACCCGGTCGAGACGATCCCGGGCGATCCCGCCTGCGGGCTGATCCTGGCCTGCGACCACGCCTCGAACCACGTGCCCGACGACATCGAGCTCGGGCTGCCCGAGGGCGAGTTCCGGCGCCACATCGCCTACGACATCGGGGCGGCGGGCGTGACCCGGCGGCTCGCGGCGCTGCTCGGCGCGCCGGCGATCCTCACCGACTTCTCGCGGCTGATCATTGACCCGAACCGCGGCCGGGCCGACCCGACGCTGGTGATGCGGCTCTCGGACGGGGCGGTGGTGCCCGGCAACGCGCGGATCGACGAGGCCGGCAAGCAGGCGCGTATCGCCCGCTTCTACGATCCGTTCGACCGGGCGATCGATGCCGCGGTGGCGGCGGCCGACGCCGCGGCCGGCCCGCCGATGCTCCTGACGATGCACAGCTTCACCCCGTTCTGGCGCGGCGTCCCCCGGCCCTGGGAGGTCGGCATCCTCTACGACCGGGACGAGCGCTTCAGCGCGCCCTTGATCGCGGGCCTGCGCGCCGACCCCGCCGGGCTGACGGTGGGCGACAACGAGCCCTACGGCGGCGGCCTGCCCGGCGACACGATCGACCGGCACGCCACCGCGCGGGGGCTGGCCAATGCGCTGGTCGAGATCCGCCAGGACCTGATCGCCGCCGAGGCCGGGCAGGGCGAATGGGCCGCGCGCTTTGCCGGGCTTCTCCGCCCGCTGATGAAGGGTCGCGCTTGACGCGGGCACGCTTGACTCGGGCGCGCCCCGCGCCGACCTCCAGCGGATCATTTACGAACAGCGCGAGAGGCCGATGACCGAGATCGATCCGAAGACGCAGACCGAGCTCGAGGCGGCGGTCTACCGGCGCTTGGTGGCGCATCTCCAGGCGCGTACCGATGTCCAGAACATCGACATGATGAACCTCGCCGGCTTCTGCCGGAACTGCCTGTCGAATTGGATGAAGGACGCGGCCGACGCCGAAGGGCTCGGCCTGACCAAGGACGAGGCCCGCGAGCGGGTCTACGGGATGCCGTTCTCCGAATGGAAGGCGAAGTACCAGACCGAGGCCAGCCCCGAGCAGCAGGCCGCCTTCGCCAAATCCGCGGCGGAGCCGCACTGAACGTCCGCGACGGAGCCGCACCGAACGGCTGCGGCGGAGCCGCACTGACGCGTTCCGCCACCGGGCCGCGGCGACGCGTTCCACGGCGGGGCTGCGCGGGTCGCTCCGGCTAAGCTCCCGGTAAGTTTACTCCCCTACGAACCGGGCAGGACAGGAGAGAACCATGAACGCGCATGCCATGCCGACCCCCGGCGACGTGTCATCATCCGAGGGCGTGGCCGCCGACGAGCTTCGCGCGTTCATCGAGCGCATCGAGCGCCTCGAGGAGGAGAAGAGCGGCATCGCCGGCGACATCAAGGAAGTGATGGCCGAGCTGAAGGGCCGCGGCTTCGACGTGAAGGCGGTCCGCACCATCCTGCGCATGCGCAAGAAGGACCACAGCGAGCGCCAGGAGGAGGAGGCGATCCTCGAGCTCTACATGCAGGCGCTCGGCATGGTCTGACGGCTCGCGACGGCATGCTCGACCACGGTCGAGCATGCCGCAACGTCCGAGGCGACCTTCAGCCCACCTGTGCCAGGGCCTGCGCAATGTCCGCGATCAGGTCCTCGACGTTCTCCAGGCCGATCGACAGGCGGACGGTGTCGGGGCCGACGCAGGCCGCCTCCTTCTCGTCCTTCGGCAGCTGGCGGTGCGTCGTCGTCGCGGGATGGATCGCCAGCGACTTGATCTCGCCGATGTTCACGAGGTGCGAGATCAGCTCCAGGCTGGTGATGAACGTCAGCGCCGCCGGCTCGCCGCCCTTCAGGGCGAAGGTGAAGATCGAGCCCGGCCCCTGCGGCACGTAGCGCTGCGCCAGCGCCTCGCCGGGCTGGCCGGGCAGGCCCGGATAGCTCACCCAGGCGACGGCCGGATGGTCCTTGAGGTAGGCGGCGACCGTGCGCGCGTTGGCGCAGTGGCGCGCCATCCTGAGCGGAAGGGTCTCGATGCCGGTCAGCGTCAGGAACGCGTTCATCGGCGAGAGGCCGGGGCCGAGGTCGCGCAGGCCGAACAGGCGGCAGGCCACCGCGAACGGGTTGTCGGGGAAGCGCTCGGTGATGACGAGGCCGTCGTAGTCGGGCCATGCGCCGGTGATCAGGTTGTAGTGGTCGGTCCTCGTCCAGTCGAACCTGCCGGCGTCGCAGATCACGCCGCCGATGGTCTGGCCGGAGCCGCCGAGGAACTTCGAGGTCGAGTGCACGACGATGTCGGCGCCGTGCTCGATCGGTCGGATCAGGGCGGGCGAGGCGAGGGTGTTGTCGACGACGAGCGGCAGACCGTGGCGCCGGGCCACCTCGGCGATGCCGGCGATGTCCATCACCGTGGCGCACGGGTTGACGATCGACTCGCAGATGATCGCCCGGGTCTCCGGCGTGATCGCCGCCTCAAAATCGGCCGGCGTCAGGCCCTTGGCGAAGAGCGGCTTCAGGTCGTAGCGCCCGTCGAGCCGCCGCATCAGGCCGAGCGAGCCACCGAACAGGCGCGGCGAGGCGACGTAGGCGTCGCCGCTCTTCATCAACGTCAGCATCACCAGCAGCAGCGCCGACTGCCCCGAGGACACGGCGATGGCAGCCTTCGCGCCCTCGAGCGCGGCCACGCGCCGCTCAAGGGCGGCGACGGTGGGGTTCGAGCCGCGCGAGTACGAGAACCCGGTGCGGCGCATGTTGAAGATGTCGGCGGCCTGCTCGGTGGAATCGAACACGAAGCCGTTGGTGAAGTAGATCGGCTGCGCCCGCGCGCCGGTGGCCGGGTCGGGGCTGGCACCGGCATGGATCGCCTGGGTGGCGAATCGGGGCGTCTTCGGCGTGTCTGTCATCGAACTCGGTCCTCGGGACCATGCCCTATCACGGCGGACCGGGGGAGGGGCAACCGCGGGCAGGGCCCGTCGGGCCTGCGGGCGTGGGCTCAGGCCGCGCGGTGGATGAAGGAGCGCAGCGTCCGGACCAGGGTGTTGGGCTCGTAGGGCTTCGGGATGAAGCGGGCGCCGTCGGGCATGTCGTAGGGGCCGGGCGTGCCCATGCCGGACACGACGAGGACCGGGATCGCCGGCCAGCGGTCGGCCACGAGGCGGGCCAGCGCGAAACCGTCCATCGAGCCTTGCGGCATGTCGACGTCGGTCATCAGAACTTGAACGTCGTCGCGATTCTCAAGAACCTTCAGCGCCTTGTCCGCATGGCTCGCTTCGAGAACCGTGAAACCCGCATCGGCGAGGGTGTCGGCGGCTTCCATCAGAAGAAGGCCGTCGTCTTCCACCAGGAGAACGACGGGTTGATCTGTCGGGCTGTCGGTCATCAGGCCTGCGGACACTGTGTTTGAACACCAGCACCGGGGCCTATTCCCCGGTGTCCGCCTCGTCAAGGCGCGCGCTCATGCCGGCCTCGGCCCCCACAGGATGAGGCCGGCGCCGGCGAGACAGATCATCGCGCCGGAGAGGTCCCAGCGGTCGGGCGGGCGATCCTCCACGAGCCAGAGCCAGGCGAGCGAGAGCGCGATGTAGATGCCGCCGTAGGCGGCGTAGGCGCGCCCGGCGGCCTCCGCCTCGACCCGGGTGAGCAGCAGCGCGAACCCGGCAAGCGCGAGGGCGCCGGGCAGGAGCCAGAGCGGCGAGTGCCCGAGCCTGAGCCAGGCCCAGGCGGCAAAGCAGCCGGCGATCTCGCAGAGGCCGGCCGCGACGTAGACGAGGAGCGTGGACACCCGCGACCTCTCTCACGCCCGGCGGCGATCGCCAATGGGCGGCGCCCGTCTGGGCGTCGCGCCGGATCCCCGGCGGGGGTGCCTCAGGCGGCGACGACCGAGGCGAGCGGCGCCTCCAGGGTCAGCACCGCCCCGGTCGGCGGAAACCGGAGCGCGACCGCGCCGCCGAAATCGTGGCTCAGGCACCGGGCGATCAGGCGCGTGCCGAACCCCGTCCGCGTCGGCGGCGCGACCGGCGGACCGCCGATCTCCTCCCAGCGGAAGCGGAGGCGCGCATCCGGCTCCGTCTCGTCGATCGCCCAGGAGATCGCCACCCGGCCGGCGCCGGTCGAGAGCGCGCCGTACTTGGCGGCGTTGGTGGCGAGCTCGTGCAGCATCAGCGCCAGGGTCAGGCCGTGGCCTGCGGCGAGCGTCAGGTCGGGACCGCTCACCGTGAAGCGGCCGGGCACCCCGTCGCCGTGCAGCGCCACCGCGCCGGCGACGAGGCCCGACAGCGAGGCGCTCGACCACGCGCCCTGAACCAGCACGTCGTGGGCCTGGGCCAGCGCCACGAGGCGGGCATCCAGCGCCCGGCCGGCCTCCTCCAGCGAGGGGGCGTTGCGCAGGGTCTGCGTCGCCACCGCCTGGACCAGGGCGAGGGTGTTCTTCACCCGGTGCGCAAGCTCCTGCATGAGCAGGGTCTGACGCGCCTCGTTGCGCTTGAGGTCGGTGATGTCGCGCGACACCGCGAGGATGCGTTCGGGGCGGCCGTCGGCGCCGTCGATCGGCGTCACCGCGATGTCCCACCAGGTCGGCGCGGCGCCCGCGTTCAGCACCGCCTGGAACCGGCACGGCCGCCCGGCCCGCGCCGCATCGAGGGCGTCGCGGATGCCGGCACGGCTGTCGGGGGCGGACCAGAAGTCGATCCAGGCCCGGCCGACGAGCCCGGCGAACGTCTCGACGCCCAGGACCGCGGGCCCGTTCTCGCTCACGGTGATCAGGCGGCCGTCGAGGTCCAGCACCTTCACGAAGTCGGTGGTGGTCCAGAGGATGCGCCGGTTGAACTCCTCGCTGGCCCGGAGCTGCGCGTTCAGCTCCTCGGCGCCGGCGAGGCGGGCGGCACCGCGCGCCAGGTCGCGCCGGCAATGCTCCACGGTGCTCTCGGCCTCAGCGCGCATCCGCACCGCCTCGGCGACGATCCGACGTGCCTCGATGCGGCTGGCGCCGCGTTCCGAGACGACGATCCGGCCGAGGCGCGCGTTGCGTTCGGCTTCTGCGTCGGCCTGCCGGCTCGCCTCGCTCAGCAACGCCCGGAGATGGTGGTTCTCCGCCTCGAGGGCGGAGAGCCGCCGGTCGGCGACCGTGGCCTGAAAGGCGGAAATCTTGCAACTCGCGCCCGTGTCCATCGCACAAGCTCCCCTTCGACGACCGTCGCGCGGCGCCGGCGGGCGTGTCCGCGAGGCGTGCGACGGCGTATCGACCCGCGAAACGCGCGGCGTGGCGACGCGATGTCGAGACGCGGAGCGCGACCGGCGGATGAGCCCGCTTCTGAGCCGCGCCCCACCCGCATCCTCACGATTCGGTGGGCGGAATTACGCTAGCATATCGGCCCGGGCCTGCAAGGCACGATTGTAGTCAAGCCGACCGGACCGGAACGGATACAAGTCTAGGCCGTCGCGCAGGACGTCACTTCTTCCGTCCAAGCAGCACGAGCCAGCCGACGCCGAGGGTGAACACGACCAGGCCGATCGTGACGAAGACCGGCGTCCCGAGGTCGATCAGGCGCGGCGCGAGCTGGGTGGCGAAGGCGGCGACCACCAGCGCCACCGCGACGCGGGCCGCCGCCCGCTCGATGCCGCGGGTGACCTTGTCGAGGCCCTTCACCTCGATCTCGACGGTGACCCGGCCCTGCTTCAGACGCACCAGCATCAGGTGGATCAGCGTCGGCAGCTCCGAGGCGGCGCCGTAGAGGCCGACGCCCAGCGCCTCGGCCTTGGATTTCAGCCCGGTCAGCGAGAACTGCGTCTGCATGCTCGCCCGCACCGTCGGGCCGGCGGCGGCGAACAGGTCGAAGTTCGGATCGAGGTGGCGCATCACGCCGTCGGCGGTGACGAGGCCCTTGAACAGGATCGCAAGGTCGGTCGGCATCGCGAGGTCGTTCTCGCGCGCCATGGTCATGAAGTCGGTGAGCACCAACCCGAGGTTGAGCGGGATCGAGGAATGGCTCTCGACGAAGGCCTGCGCCGAACCTTCCAGCCGGGTCAGGTCCGGGCTGCTCGAGCCGGTCCAGTCGAGCAGCACCGCCATCAGCCCGTCGGCGTCCTGCTTCAGCATCGCGCCGATCAGCACGAGCAGCTGGTTGCGCCGCTTCTGCGACAGGCGCCCGATGATGCCGAAATCGATGAATCCGATCCGGTTACCCGACATCGCCAGCATGTTGCCCGGGTGCGGATCGGCGTGGAACACGCCCTCGATCAGAGCCATCTTCAGGAAGGCGTCGGTCCCCTTCTGGGCGAGCAGCTTCTTGTCGACGCCGGCGGCGGCGAGCCGCGCCTCGTCGTTCGGGGGAATGCCGTGGATGAATTCCTGCACCAGCACCCGCTCGCAGCACCACTCCCAGTGGATCTTCGGGAATACGATGTCGTCGCGGTCGGAGAACAGCGAAGCGAGCAACTCGCAGTTGCGCGCCTCGTTCATCAGGTCGAGCTCGCCGTTCAGGCCGGCGGCGAGGTGGCGCATCTGCTCGCCCGGTTGGTAGCGGGCCATGTCCGGCCATTCGGTCTCGACGATGCGGGCGCCGTGCGCCATCAGGCGCAGGTCCGCGTCGATGATCTTGCGCAGGCCCGGGCGCAGCACCTTGACGATGACGTCCTCGCCCGAATGCAGCTTGGCCCGGTAGACCTGGGCGATCGAGGCCGAGGCGATCGCGTTGGTGTCGAACTCGGCGAAGATCTCCTGCGGCGGCGCCCCGAGGTCGGCCTCCAGCTGCGGGCGGATCGTCTCCCAGGAGACCGGCGAGACCTGGCTGTGGAGCTTGGCCAGCTCCTCGGTCCACATCGGCGAGAGCAGGTCGGGACGGCTGGCGAGCACCTGGCCGAACTTGATGAAGGTCGGCCCCAGGGCCTCGATCGCGCGGCGCAGGCGCTCGGGCTCCGACAGGCGGGTGACGTCGATCTTCGGCTTGCGGCGCGGAAGGATCGGGATGTAGCGCAGCCCGAGCCGGTCCACGACCTTGTTGACGCCGAAGCCGATCAGGATCGAGGCGATCTCCGACAGCCGCTGACGGTCGCGCGCGGCAACGAAGGCGGTTTTCAGCATAGAGCGGATCGATCCGTGCGGGGCGACGAGGGAAGGTGCCCGGACAGCACGAGCATCGGGTCTTTTTTAGGGTCGGAGACCGCGCCGTCCCGGATCGGAGGGCTGCGGCGCTTCGGCCCGGACGGGCGCGCCTTCCCGCATCCGGCGGCTGCGCCTCCCCATCACAGGCGGCCGAGCCGTGCCGTGACGGGGGCCGGCGCCTTGCACCGCCGCGGCGGGGAAGCGTAAACCGCGTGCCAGCGCTGGCGCGAACGTGATCGTGCCCGAACGACCCGGCCGAGGAGAGACCCATGACGACCGACCGGCTGCCCGGCTTCAACACCCTCGCGATCCACGCGGGCGCGAGCCCCGATGCGGCCACGGGCGCACGGGCGACGCCGATCTACCAGACCACGAGCTTCGTGTTCGACGACGTCGACCACGCCGCCTCGCTGTTCGGGCTGCAGGCCTTCGGCAACATCTACTCGCGCATCACCAACCCGACCAACGCCGTGCTGGAGGAGCGCATCGCCGCCCTCGAAGGCGGCACCGCGGCGGTCGCGGTGTCGTCCGGCCACGCGGCCGAGTTCCTGACGATGCACGCGCTGATGCAGCCGGGCGACGAGTTCATCGCGGCCAACAAGCTCTACGGCGGCTCGATCAACCAGTTCAACCACAGCTACAAGAACTTCGGCTGGAGCGTGGTCTGGGCCGACACCGACGACCCGTCCTCGTTCGAGCGGGCGATCACGCCGCGCACCAAGGCGATCTTCTGCGAATCCATCGCCAACCCGGGCGGCGTCATCACCGAAATCGCCGCCCTGTCGGAGATCGCCAAGCGCCACAACATCCCGCTCATCGTCGACAACACCATGGCGACGCCGTACCTGATCCGCCCGTTCGAGCACGGCGCCGACATCGTCGTGCACTCGGCGACGAAGTTCCTGGGCGGCCACGGCAACTCGATCGGCGGTCTCGTGGTCGACGGCGGCACCTTCCCCTGGGCCGGCGACGCGCGCTACCCGATGATGAGCCAGCCGCGCCCGGAATATGCCGGCATGGTGCTGGCCGAGACCTTCGGCAATTTCGGCTTCGCCATCGCCATCCGGGTGCTCGGCCTGCGCGACCTCGGGCCGGCGCTGTCGCCGTTCAACGCCTTCCTGATCCTCAACGGCATCGAGACCCTGCCGCTGCGGATGCAGCGCCACTGCGACAACGCCATGGCCGTCGCGACGCACCTGGCGGGCCACCCGGCGGTGTCGTGGGTGAGCTATCCGGGGCTCGAGACCGACCGCTACCACCAGCTCGCCAAGCGCTACACGCCGAACGGCTTCGGCTCGGTCTTCACCATCGGCCTCAAGGACGGCTACGATGCCGGCGTGAAGCTCGTCGGCAACCTGCAGCTGTTCTCTCACGTGGCGAACATCGGGGACACGCGCTCGCTGGTGATCCACCCGGCCTCGACCACCCACCGCCAGCTCACCGACGCGCAGAAGACCGCGGCCGGCGCCGGGCCGGAGGTGGTCCGCCTCTCGATCGGCCTCGAGGATCCGGCCGACCTGATCGAGGACCTCGACGGCGCGCTCGGCGCTTAGCCGGCCCCGCGCCGGCGTCCCGCCCGCGTCGATGGCACGATGCGGCTGGAGGCTCGGCCGCCGTGACGCCGACGGGTCCGGCCCGGCCTGCGAGACGGCGATCCGCGAGCAGGATGGCGGCGCGCCGTGCCCGTCCGCGCGACCGCATCCGCCACGCTATGCAATCCGTGGATGCAGGTCCGGACGCCGCCGAAAGTCCGGACGCCGGCGCGGGCCGGGCTCGCCGTCGCGCGGTTGCGATGCGCGGCTATCGGTCCGTCGCCAGGAACAAGGGCGCCGCTCGGCGGTAGCACCAACACGTCCCGGCGCTCCGGCGATAAGGATCCCAACCCATGTTCATGCGCATCGACAAGCTGCAGGCCGAGCTTCCGCAGCCGAAGCGACCCGATCCGAACGCCGCTGCGGCCCTGCAGGAGCTGCTCGGCGGCAAGTACGGCGAGATGTCCACCCTCGGGAACTACATGTTCCAGAGCTTCAATTTCCGCAACAAGTCCAAGCTGCGTCCGTTCTACAGCCTGGTCTCCAGCATCTTCGCCGAGGAGCTCGGCCACGTCGAGCTGGTCTCGACCGGCGTCTCGATGCTGAACAACGGCCCCGGCGACGACACCAAGGACGTCGACATCTCCAAGGCGCCCTTCGAGGACATGAAGGACATCCGGCTCGCCGGCAGCTTCCTGTCGAACGGCGGCGGCGCGATGCCGATGAACTCGAACGCCGCGTCCTGGAACATGGACATGGTGACGACGACCGGTAACCTGATCATCGACCTGCTTCACAACTTCCACTTGGAATGCGGCGCCC
The DNA here is from genome assembly GCF_022829485.1 of Methylobacterium sp. J-059. Taxonomy (NCBI): domain Bacteria; kingdom Pseudomonadati; phylum Pseudomonadota; class Alphaproteobacteria; order Hyphomicrobiales; family Methylobacteriaceae; genus Methylobacterium; species Methylobacterium sp. J-059. The sequence continues at coordinate 77,322 of NZ_JAKSYA010000108.1, read as the reverse complement.
GCCTGCACAAGCTGCGCGTCTACGAGACCCTGACGGATCCGACCGGTCGCGAGGTCTGCGGCTACCTGCTGGTGCGCGGCTCGGTCCACGCCCACGCCTACGCGCTGGCCTTGAAGAAGCTCACCGGCGTCGAGATCGAGAAGATGCTGCCGACGCCCAACATCGTCCTCGACAAGATCCCCGAGTGCCAGAAGTACCTGCAGGAGGGGAGCCACCGCCGCCTCTACACCTTCAGCCCGAACGACTACGCGGAAGCCGCCGGCGTCTGGTCGAACGACGAGGTCGCGCTGCCGGGTGATCCGCCCGGCCAGCTCGAGATCGTCGACGGCCACCCCGAGGGCGGCAAGATCCCGGAGCTCGACGGCAATTACGGTGCCTTCGCCCCCGACTACGCGCCCGAGGAGATCTTCGAGATCGCGAGCAAGCTCTACAAGAAGAGCCGCTGATCCGAGGTCGAACGACGAGGCCGGCGCTCCCGCGAGGGGCGCCGGCCTTTCTGTTTGCGGCCCTGGCAATGGATGCGCCGGCGCGCGCCCGGCATTCGCTCAGGCGGCCAAAGCCGGCTTGGCGTGGCGCGCGTAGAGGAATTCCAGCACCTCCGCGCGGCAATGGACGTAGTCCTTGTCCTCGACCAGCTCGAGGCGACGGCGCGGGCGCGGCATCGGCACGGTCAGCACCTCGCCGATGGTGGCCGACGGGCCGTTGGTCATCATCACGATGCGGTCGGACAGGAGCACCGCCTCGTCCACGTCGTGGGTGATCATGATCACCGTGTTCCGCAGGCGCACCTGGATCTCCATGAGCTGATCCTGGAGATGGGCGCGGGTCAGCGCGTCGAGGGCGCCGAACGGCTCGTCCATCAGCAGCACCGTCGGCTCCATGGCGAGCGCCCGGGCGATGCCGACGCGCTGCTTCATGCCGCCGGAGATCTCGGACGGCCGCTTGTCGGCGGCGTGCACCATGTTCACCAGGGCGAGGTTGTGCTCGATCCAGGCCTTGCGCTCCGCCTTCGACTTCGTCCTGGCGAGCACCTTGTCGACGGCGAGCGCCACGTTCTCGCGCACCGTGAGCCAAGGCAGCAGCGAATGGTTCTGGAACACCACCGCCCGCTCGGGCCCGGGCGACGACACCTCCTTGCCGTCGAGCAGGGTGACGCCGGTCGAGCTCTTCAGAAGCCCGGCGACGATGTTGAGCACCGTCGACTTGCCGCAGCCGGAATGGCCGATGATCGAGACGAACTCGCCCTTGGCGACCTTGAGGTTCACGTCGCGCAGCACCTCGGTGGTGGTGCCGCCGCGGGTGAAGCTGATGCCGACCTGCGAGAGGTCGAGATGGGATGGGTTGGCCATGGTCCCGGTCCTCAAGCTGCGCTGGTGCCGCGGGTGACGACCTGGCCGACCGCCGCCACCAGCCGGTCGAGGACGAAGCCGATGACGCCGACATAGACCAGCGCCACGATGATCTCGCTGATGTGCGAGGAGTTCCAGGCGTCCCAGATGAAGAAGCCGATGCCGACGCCGCCGATCAGCATCTCGGCGGCGACGATGGCGAGCCAGGACAGCCCGACGCCGATGCGAAGCCCGGTGAAGATGTACGGGGCCGCCGCCGGCAGCATGACCTTCATGAAGAACTCGATCGGGTTCAGGCGGATCACCGCGGCGACGTTGCGGTAATCCTGCGGGATGTTGCGGATGCCGACCGCGGTGTTGATGATGATCGGCCAGATCGAGGTGATGAAGATCACGAAGATCGCGCTGGGCTGCCCGTCGCGGAAGGCGGCGAGCGACAGCGGCAGCCAGGCCAGCGGCGGGATCGTGCGCAGCACCTGGAAGATCGGGTCGAGGCCGCGCATCGCCCAGTCGGACTGGCCGACCAGCGTGCCGGTCAGGATTCCGACGATCGCCGCCAGCGCGAAGCCGAAGGCGACGCGCTGGAGGCTGGCCGAGATGTGCCAGAACAGGCCCTTGTCGGTGCCGCCGTTGTCGTAGAACGGGTGGGCGATGATGTCCCAGGCCTCCGTCACCACCCGCGAGGGCGGCGGCAGGCCGGCGGTGGGCCGCGAGCACGCGACCTCCCAGAACAACAGGAAGGCCGCGAGCACCACGAGCGGCGGGATCAGGTTGGCGGCCAGGCCCTTCGCCCGCTTGGCGGTGAGGAAGGGCGTGCGGCTCTTCACGGCGGCGGCATCGCGGGCGGCGGTGCCGAGGGCGGTCTTGTCGGCGATCGTCGAGGTGGCGGCCATCACGAGACCTTCTTGATGCCGAGGCTGGCGAGGTAGGCGGCGGGGTTCTCGGGATCGAAGACCTTCCCGTCGAACATCGTCTCCTTGCCGCGGGACGTGCTGGTCGGGATCGCGGAGACGCCGAGCGTCTTGGCCGCGTCGCGCCAGAGGTCCTCGCGGTTCACCTTGGCGATCAGCGCCTTGGTGTCGGTCTGCGCGTCGAACTTGCCCCAGCGGATGTCCTCGGTGAGGAACCAGGAATCGTGCGACTGGTACGGGTACGAGGCGTTGTCGGCCCAGAACTTCATGGTGTGGGGGCTGTTCTCGACGACGCGGCCGTCGCCGTAATCGAACTTGCCCTTCATCCGGTCGATCACGTCGGTGACCGCGATGTTGATCCACTGGCGCTTGGCGACGATGCCGGCGAGCTCGTCCCAGTTCTCGGGCTTGTCGCACCATTGCTGGGCTTCCAGCACCGCCATCAGGAGCGCCTTGGCGGCGATCGGGTGCTTGTCGACCCAGGCCGCGCGCATGGCGAAGGCCTTCTCCGGATGGTCCTTCCACAACTCGCCGGTGGTGAGCGCGGTGTAGCCGATCCCTTGCGTGATGAGCTGCGCGTTCCACGGCTCGCAGACGCAGAAGCAGTCCATCGTGCCGACCTTCATGTTCGCCACCATCTGGGGCGGCGGCACGACGATGGTCTCGATGTCCTTGTCGGGGTCGATGCCGCCGGCGGCGAGCCAGTAGCGGATCCAGAGGTCGTGGGTGCCGCCCGGGAAGGTCATCGCCGCCTTGACCGGCTTGCCCGAGGCCTTCTTCCGCTCCAGGGCCGCCTTGAAGGGCTTGGCGTCGAGGGCGACCTTGTCGGGCATGTACTCCTTGCCGACGGAGATGCACTGCCCGTTCAGGTTGAGCCGGGCCATGATGTACATCGGCGTCGGCTGGTTGTTCTGCGTCACCCGGCCGGCCGTGATCAGGTAGGGCATCGGCGTCAGGATGTGGGCGCCGTCGATGCCGTTGCCCTCGGAGCCGAGCACGAGATTGTCGCGGGTGGTGCCCCACGACGCCTGCTTCATCACCTCGACGTCGGGCAGGCCGTACTTGGCGAAGATGCCCTTCTCCTTGGCGACGAAGAGCGGGGCGGCGTCGGTCAGCGCGATGAAGCCGAGCTTGGCCCCCTTGACCTCGGGGCCCGCGCCCTGCGCGAAGGCGCCCCCCGGCAGGGCGAGGCGCACGGCGGCGGCGAGCGACAGGGCGCCGGCCGCACCCTTGAGCAGGCCGCGGCGGGTGCCGGTGCCGGACGCTTCGGCGAGGGGGGACCGGTCGAGGGTGGATTTCGGCTCGTCGTTACGCATCTGCGGCAGGATCCTGACCTTGAAAACTACGCCGGCGCCCGCCGATCCGCGCACGAACGCGCCCCGCTGCCCGGAAGGATCTTCGGGGCGGAGCGGATCGCATCAGCGGCGTTGCTGGCGGAGGCGGTGCCGTCTCCATTGACGGACGGTGCAGCTCAGCAGGTTTCGTGCCAGGCTAGCGCAAGTGAAGACTGGCCGAGGCTCGGCGCAAACCTGCCGTCGCATTGAGCTTTTCGCCCCGGGACATCCCTTCGCAGCGCACAAAAAACGCGCGCCGGCGCCGGGATTACGGATCGTGTCGTAATCGTGCGCCATTTCGCGAAACGCCGCGGTTTCGGCGGGCGGGATGCTGTGCAAACGCGGCGCGCTCGACTAACCGGGGCGCACGTCAACACCGCGCGGCCGCGAACGATCATGCTCCAGACCACGCCGTCCCCCCTGTCGGCCCGCCGGGTCCTCGCCGCGAGCTTCGTCGGCACGGCGATCGAGTTCTTCGATTTCTACATCTACGCCACCGCGACCGCGCTGGTGATCGGCCCGGTCTTCTTCCCGCCCGGCGAGCCCGGCGTGCAGCAGCTCAGCGCCTTCGCGACCTTCGCGATCGCCTTCCTGGCGCGGCCGGTGGGCGCGGCCCTGTTCGGGCATTTCGGCGACCGGGTCGGGCGCAAGGCGACGCTGGTCGCCTCGCTGCTGATCATGGGCGTCTCGACGGTGCTGATCGGCTGCCTGCCGACCTACGCCACCGCCGGCTGGTGGGCGCCGGCGATGCTGTGCCTGCTGCGCTGCGGCCAGGGCATCGGCTTCGGCGGCGAGTGGGGCGGCGCGGCCTTGCTCGCGGTCGAGAACGCGCCGGCGGGCCGGCGCGCCTGGTACGGCATCTTCCCGCAGCTCGGCGCGCCGGTCGGCTTCATCCTGGCCAACGTCAGCTTCCTGGCGCTCAGCTTCGGCCTGAGCGCGGACAGCTTCCAGGACTGGGGCTGGCGGCTGCCGTTCCTGGCCTCGGCCGCGCTGGTCGGCGTCGGCCTCTACGTGCGGCTCAAGCTCAGCGAGACGCCGGCCTTCAAGGCGGCGCTCGCGCAGGCCAAGCCCGAGCGCGTGCCCTTCGCCGCGATGGTGACCGGGCACGGCCACGCGCTCGTCGTCGGCACCCTGGCGATGGTGGCGGTCTACGCCGTGTTCTACATCTCCACCGTCTTCGCCCTCGGCTACGGCACTGCGGCGCTCGGCTACGCGCGGCCGGCCTTCCTGCTGTTCGAGTGCATCGCCGTCTGCTTCATGGCGCTCGGCATCGCGCTCTCCGGCGCCAACGCCGACCGCTTCGGGCGCCGGCCGGTGCTGATGGCCGGCATGGTGGTGGCGTTCGGCCTCGGCGGGCTGCTCGGGCCGATGCTCGGCTCCGGGTCGGGCGCGGTCGTCCTCGCCTTCCTCTGCCTCAGCCTGTTCACGATGGGCTGGATCTTCGGGCCGATGGGCGCCCTGCTGCCGGAGCTGTTCCCGACCCGGGTGCGCTACACCGGCGCCTCGGTGACCTACAACCTCGCCGGCATCGTCGGGGCCTCCGGCGCCCCCTACATCGCCCAGCGCCTGGTCGACTGGGGCGGGATCGCCTGGGTCGGCGCCTACCTGGCGGTCACGGCGGTGATCAGCTTCCTCGCGGTGCTCGCGATGCCGGAGACGCTGCGCAAGGGCGTGTGAACGGCGACCGTCGGCCGGCCGGGCTCCTGCGCCCGGTCAATTCCGCTTGTCGAGGGGCCGCCCGAGGAGGCGCGCGAACTCGGCCTCGATCTCCTCCACCGAGAACGGGTTGGCGGCGGGCTTCGGAGGCGCCGAAGCGGGTGCCGGCGGGGTCTCGACCTTCGGCGGGGGAGGCGGCGCGGGCTCGGCCCTGGGGGACACCCGCGGCTCGACCGGTGCGGCCGGCGCCGGCGGAGGAACCGGCTCGGCCGGCGGCGGAGCGGGCAGGAACGGTTCGGGCTCGGGGACCGGTGCGGGTGCGGGTGCGGGTGCGGGCTTCTCCGCGGACGGTGCGGGCGCGGGCTCGCCGGCCGGGGCATCGACCGGCGCCGCCATGGCCGCGGCCATCGGATCGATCGCGGCTGGCGCCGCCGGAGCGGGTGCCGGGCTCGGAGCGGGCGCGGGCGCCGTCCAGGCCGGCGACGGCGACGGGGTCACGGCCGAGGCCGGCCGGGCGAGCGCGGCCTCGAGCTGGCGGGCCATGTCCGAGAGGATGGCGGGATCGACCGGGCGACGCTCGGCCGGCGGCAACGGAGGGATCGGCGGGATCGCGGCCGGCGCGAAGGCGGGCTCCTCGGGCGGCGGCTCGGAGCGCGGGCGCTCGGAGGCGACGTCGGGGCGCGGGTTGATCAGCGGCGGCGCGGTCCGGCGCATCGGGCGCCGCGCCGGCGCGTCCGGCCGCGGCCCGGTGACGATCGCCTCGGACGGACGCGCGTCGGGCGTGAGCGGCTCGGGAGCGCGATCCGGGCGGGGTTCGGCCTCGTCGAGGATCGCCGCGTCGAGGGGCGGGACGGAAGCGAGCGCGCCGCCCGGGCCGGACACGGTCGGCGCGAGCACGATCGGCATGGCGAAGTCGGGCCGGAACGCCGCCTGGGCCTGCGTCTCGAGGCCCGGGAAGGGGTCGAGCCCGGCCTCGGCGAGCGGCTCGGCCATCGCCTCGGGGCGCAGGGCCGGATCGCGCTGCTGCCCGCGCTGGATGTGGCGCTCGATCACCACGTCGTTCGGGCCGCCGACGAGCAGCAGATGCTCGACGTTGTCGCGCCGCAGCAGGATCAGCTGGCGCTGCCGGTCGAGCTCGTACACGTCGACGATCCCGAGGCGCGGCTGGCGCCCGCGCTGACCGCCGCGCTTCGCGTCGGCGAGACCGCCGCCGCCGAGCCGGCGCACAACCAGCACGATCACCGTCAGCACCGCGAAGATCACGGCGAAGATGGTGACGTACTGCACGACCGGAGAGCCGTCAGACCCGAACACGGACTGCAACCATTGCACGGACGATACTCTCGTTCTTCACGGGCCCGGGAGGGCCCTACGCAAAACCGCCCCGTCAGTATCACGGCCGGCCCGCCGCCGGGCAATCATCGTTAAGTCTTCGTTAACAGCTTCGCTGCGGCCCGCGGCCGCGGAAACCTTAACCCGGCGTTAACCAAGCGGGCGGCAGATTTTGCCGGGCGGCCGGAGACCGGGCCGCGCGAATCCGGAGCCCTTTCGTGGCCGTCACCGACATGCCGCTCCTGGGAATGCTCCGGACCAAGATGCAGTGGCATCAGGCGCGCCAGAAGCTCCTGGCCGAGAACGTCGCCAACGCCGACATGCCCGGCTTCCGCCCGCGCGACCTGGCGCAGCCGAGCTTCGACCGGTCGACCGGCCTCGCCGCCTCGACCGGGAGCGCGATGACGCTGACCAGCGTCGGGCACATCGCCGCCTCGGGCGACACCGGCGTCGGCGCCGATCCGCGCCGCGTCACCGAGTTCGAGATCCGCCCGAGCGGCAACGGCGTCAACCTCGAGGACGAGATGATGAAGTCCGGCGACAACCAGTCGGACTACCAGCTCGCCGCGTCGATGTACCAGAAGAGCCTCGATGTCCTGAAGATCGCCATCGGCAAGAAGTGATCGCGAGCCGAGACATGATCGGGGAGGCTTGAGCCATGGATTTCACGAAGTCGCTCTCGATCGCCGCCGCCGGCCTGAAGGCCCAGTCCGGCCGGATGCGGATCATCGCCGAGAACATCGCCAACGCGGATTCGGCGCCGCAGACGCCGACCGGCGAGCCGTACCGGCGCAAGATCCCGACCTTCAAGAGCCATGTCGACCGCGAGACCGGCGCCAACCTCGTGGAGGCGGGACGCGTCCGCCGCGACATGACCGCGTTCCGGACCAAGTACGATCCCGGCAACCCGGCCGCCGACGCGAAGGGCGAGGTGCGGATGCCCAACGTCAACGGCCTGATCGAGAACATGGACATGCGCGAGGCCCAGCGCTCCTACGAGGCGAACCTCAACATGGTCACCACCACGCGCAGGATGATCTCCCGCACCCTCGAAATCCTGAAGTAGGCGAAGGCGGGACACGATCATGGCCAGCAGCAACTTCGCGGCCGGCGCCTACGCCGCCGTCCAGAACGTCGGCAGCTTCAAGGGGCCGCCGAAGATCCAGCCGACGCAAGGGGCGGGCAACGACTTCACCCAGCTGCTCGGCCAGGCGCTCGACGGCGTCGGCGATGCCGGCCGCAAGGCCGACGCGCAGGGCCTGGCGGTGGCCGCCGGCAAGGCCAACGTCGTCGACGTGGTCACGGCGGTGGCCGAGAGCGAGACCGCCCTGCAGACCATGGTGGCGGTGCGCGACCGGATGATCTCGGCCTACGAGGAGATCATGCGGATGCAGATCTAGCGCGTCTTCTCCCGCCCCCGGCAGGCCACCGGATTCACGCATCCGACGGTGCCGAAAGGCGCCCGACGACAACGCCCCCGTCATCCCGGGGCTGCGAAGCAGGGCCCGGGATCCGGAAGCCGCCGCGGCGGCAAGCTCGGGCACCGCCGGCGGCTCTGGATCCCGGGTTCGCCGAAGGCGCCCGGGAAAGGCGGCGGCCGAGTCTCGAGGTGCTTCGGAGATGCCTGAACCCGGTCGCCCGTCGCGGGGACTTGGAATTTCGTCAGCAATCGGACCTCGGACACATGACCGGCCTCGCCATCCTCGACGTCGCGCGCGACGGCATCTTCGTCTTCCTCAAGGTCGCCGGGCCGCTGATGCTCGTGGCGCTCGCCGTCGGGCTCGTGGTCTCGCTGGTCCAGGCGCTGACGCAGATCCAGGAGCAGACCCTGATCTACGTGCCCAAGATCGTCTCGGTCTTCGCCGCCCTCCTGCTGATGCTGCCGTTCATGGGCGACGCGCTCGCCGGCTACATGACCCGCATCGCCGCGCGCATCGCCGCCGGCCAGTGAGACGGGGCGGGCGGCCGGCTGCTATGACGCGCCATGAACCTGCTCCTGCCCGGGATCGCGGCGGCCTACCTGCTGACCTTCGCCCGCGTCGGCACGCTGATCATGCTGATGCCGGGCATCGGCGAGCAGTCGGTCTCGCCGCGCATCCGGCTGTCCTTCGCCCTGCTGGTCTCGCTGCTGCTGTTCCCGATGGTGAGGCCGCTGCTGGCGGTGGGCCCCGACGCGATCGGCGCGCCCCGGCTGATCGGCCTGCTGTTCTCGGAGACGCTGGTCGGGCTGGTGATCGGGCTGACCGTGCGGATGATCCTCGCCGCGCTCCAGACCGCGGGCCTGATCGTCTCGCAGCAGCTCGGCCTGTCCTACGCCATGACCGTCGACCCGGCGCAGGGCGGCCAGCAGCCGGCGCTCGGCAACTTCCTGTCGCTGCTCGGCATCACGCTGATCCTCGCGGCCGACCTGCACCACGTGGCGCTCGACGCGATCTCGCGGAGCTACGCGGTGCTGCCGCCGCAGGCGGTGCCGGCCTTCGGCGATGCGGCGACGCTGGCGCTGAAGGCGGTCGGCCGCGGGTTCACCCTCGGCGTCCAGATCGCCTCGCCGTTCATCGCCTTCGGCATCCTGTTCAACCTCGGCCTCGGGGTGCTGTCGCGGCTGATGCCGCAGCTGCAGGTGTTCTTCGTGGCGGTGCCGGCCTCGGTGCTGATCGGCATGCTGATCCTGTTCGGCTCGCTCGGCGTGATGATGACCGTGTTCCTGGACGACCTCGGCCGCTACCTGCTCGAGTTCGCCGGGCGGTGACCACGACGACGCACAGCCGCCGCGGCCCCGGCCCGGTCGGGAGCCGTTGACCCATGGCCGAGGGGACCGAGCAGGAAGACAAGACCGAGGAGCCGACCCAGCGGCGGCTTGATCAGGCGATCGAGCAGGGCAACGTCGCGACCAGCGCCGAGATCAACACCTTCGCGATCCTGGCCGCCTTCACCCTGGCGCTGATGATCGCCGGGCCGGGCATCGCCCGCGGCCTGCTCGCCGAGATGCGCGGCTTCCTGATGAACGCCCACGCGGTCCCCGACGACCCGCACGCCATGGCGGGGATCGCCGGCCGCACCCTGACGATCTGGTTCCAGGCGCTCGCGGTCCCGGTCGGGCTCGTCGCGGTGGCGGGGCTGGCCGCCGGCCTGCTGCAGCACCCCCTGGTCTTCACCACCGAGACGCTCGGGCCGAAGTTCGAGCGGATCTCGCCGATGGCCGGCGCCAAGCGCATCCTCGGGCTCGAGGCGCTGTTCCAGTTCGGCAAGGGGCTGGCCAAGATGGCGGTCGTCGGGGTGGTGGTCGGCACCGTGCTGTGGCGCGACCGCGACCGGCTCGAGGTGTTCGCCCGCCTCGATCCGGCGGCCTGCCTCAGCGCGATCCTCGGCATCAGCGTCAAGCTGCTCGGCGGCGTGCTCGCCATCCATCTCGTGATCACGATGGCCGACGCCCTGTACCAGCGCTACCGCTGGCGCCAGCGCCTGCGCATGTCCAAGGAGGAGATGAAGCAGGAGATGAAGGAATCGGACGGCAACCCCGAGGTGAAGGGCCGGATGAAGCAGATCCGGATGCAGCGGGTGAAGAAGCGGATGATGGCCGCCGTGCCGACCGCCACGGTGATCATCACCAACCCGACCCACTACGCGGTGGCCCTGCGCTACGAGGCCGGCATGGGCGCGCCGGTCTGCGTCGCCAAGGGCGTCGACTCCCTGGCCTTCCGCATCCGCGAGCTGGCCAAGGCGCACGACGTGCCGGTGCTGGAGAACCCGCCGCTCGCCCGCGCGCTGCACGCCACCGTGGACATCGACGAGGCGATCCCGGCCGAGCACTACAAGGCGGTCGCCGAGGTGATCGGCTTCGTGATGCGCCTGCGCCGCCGGGCCGCCTGACGGGTCCGTACGCACGGTTTGTCCACCTTCCTCCGTCAGGCTTCGCCGCGACCGACCGGAAGACAGCCCTTGCCGATCGGCGGCGTGAAGGCATAACCGGTCCTTCGTTTCTGGATTCAAGGCCCGATGGCGGATCTGAGTGGACCCACGCCCGCGGTTTCGGGCTCGATCGACCGGTCGGAACGGCCCGGGCGGGTCGGATTGCTGCTCGTCCTCGCCGGGCTGCTGGTCGGGGCGGCGATCGGCCTGTCGTTCGTGGCCAACGAGCAGGCGCAGTCGCTGATCATCTGGCTGCTGGCGCTGCTGGCCATGGCCGGCGTGTTCTTCCTGTTCGCGATGGCGATCGGCGCGATCCAGCTCAGCGGGCAGGGCGGGCGCGACGACATCACCAAGGCGATCGTCGACGCCGCCCCCGAGGCGACCGTCGTGGTCGAGGAGGGCGGCCGGCTGATCTACGCCAACGAGGCCTATCTCCACGTCGCGGGCGGCGACAGCTTCTCGACGCTGCGCCCGGTCGAGCGGATCTTCGTCGGCTCGCCGGAGGTGTCGGAGGCGATCTACCGCCTGTCCCAGGGCGCCCGCGACGGGCGCAGCCACGCCGAGGAGGTGCGGATGTCGCCGCCGCCGGCGGCGAGCGCCAGGGGGCGCGACTTCGCCTGGTACCGCATCCAGGTCCGCCCGCTGCCGCGGCCGGGACGGGCCGCCTCGCTGTGGATGGTCAGCGACATCACCGCCGAGCGCGAGCGCCAGGAGAACGTCTTCCAGGAGCTCCAGCACGCGATCGACTACCTCGACCACGCGCCCGCCGGCTTCCTCTCGATCGATCCGACCGGGGCGATCGTCTACATGAACGCGACGCTCGCCGCCTGGCTCGGCTACGACCTCGCGGTCGTCGGCCCCGGCGGCCCGCACCTCTCCGAGATCGCGCCCGCCGCCGACGCGCTGATCCAGAATGCCGGGCTCCCCGGCGAGGTCCGCACCGACCGGTTCGACCTCGACCTGCGCCGCCGCAACGGCCACCCGATGCCGGCGCGGCTGTATCACCGCGTCGCCTTCGGCAAGGACGGCAAGCCCGGCGCGTCGCGGACCTTCGTCATCAACCGCTCGGCCGGGGCCGAGAGCGACGAGCCGCAGCGCGCCGCCGAGGTGCGGCTCGCGCGCTTCCTCAACAACTCGCCGATCGCGATCGCGACGCTGGACCGCTCCGGCCGGATCGCGCGGGCGAACGCCTCGTTCGCGCGCCTGTTCGGTACCCTGCCGCGGCACGCGGTGGCCGATTCGGCCGCCGGCGCCGAGGAGCCGAACGTCGCCGAATCGGTGGTCGAGCGCGACCGCCCGGCCCTCGATGCAGCGCTCGCCAAGGCGGCGAGCGGGCTCTCCGAGATCGAGCCGATCGAGGTGATGCTGATGGGCAATGCCAACCGCTCGGCGCGGGTCTGGCTCAGCCCCGCCGGCGGGGAGGGCGCTCCGGGCCAGGAGCCGGAGGAGGCCGATCGCGAGCCGCTGATCCTCTACGCCCTCGACACCACGGCCCAGCGCCAGCTCGAGCAGCAGATCGCCCAAACCCAGAAGATGGACACCGTCGGCCAGCTCGCCGGCGGCATCGCGCACGACTTCAACAACGTCCTCCAGGCGATCATCGGCTACTCGGACCTGCTGCTCGCGAGCCACAAGCCGACCGATCCGGCCTTCCAGGACATCATGCAGATCAAGCAGAACGCCAACCGGGCGGCGGGCCTCGTGCGCCAGCTCCTGGCGTTCTCCCGCCGCCAGACGCTGCGCCCCGAGGTGATGAACGTCGGGGAGGCGCTTTCGGAGCTGACGCTGCTGCTGAAGCGCCTGCTCGGCGAGCGGGTCGGGCTCGACCTCAAGCACGGGCGCGACATCTGGCCGGTGAAGGCCGACGTGAACCAGTTCGAGCAGGTGATCGTGAACCTCGCGGTCAACGCCCGCGACGCGATGCCCGGCGGCGGCCGCCTGCTGATCCGCACCGCCAACGTGCTCGACCCGGGCGCCGCGGCGAAGCCCGACGGGCGCGGCGGCGCGCCGGCCGGCGACCACGTGCTGATCGAGGTGCTCGACACCGGCGAGGGCATCCCGGCCGACCTGATGGAGAAGATCTTCGAGCCGTTCTTCACCACCAAGGAGATCGGCAAGGGGACCGGCCTCGGCCTCTCGACGGTGTTCGGCATCGTCAAGCAGTCGGGCGGCACCATCGACGTGCAGTCGACCGTGGGTGAGGGCACGAGCTTCCGGATCTACCTGCCGCGCCACGAGCCGGCAGCGCTGCCCGAGCCGGCGCCGACGCCGGCGCTGCCGAGCCCGACGGCCGACGCGTCCGCTCCCGCCACCGCAGCGCAGGCGCCGGGCGAAAGCTTCGTCCTCGTCGGCGATCCGCCCGCGCCGCCGGCTCCGAAAACGCCCCCGCGAAAACCCTCGGCCGATCATACCGGGCAAGGGGTGATCCTGCTCGTGGAGGACGAGGATCCGGTCCGCGCCGTCAACAGCCGCGCGCTGTCGGCCCGCGGCTACACCGTGCTCGAGGCCGCCTCCGGCATCGACGCGCTGCACATCGTGCGCGAGGGCGGCCACCAGATCGACCTCGTCGTCTCGGACGTGGTGATGCCGGAGATGGACGGCCCGACCCTGCTGCGCGAGATCCGCAAGCACCTGCCGGAGCTCAAGGTGATCTTCGTCTCCGGCTATGCCGAGGACGCCTTCCGCAAGAACCTGCCGGAAGGCGAGACCTTCAACTTCCTGCCCAAGCCCTTCAGCCTGAAGCAGCTCGTCGAGACGGTGAAGGCGACGATGGCCGAGCCGTGAGGCGGCGGGCAGGCGCGGAAAAGTCTCCTCGGCGAGCCGATTCCGCCCTTGCTCGATGAGAACAAAACGGGTACATCAAATGCAGGTTCCAGCGCATTGAGATGCGCGCCCAACCCCTGCATAAGGATGCCGCACGATGGCTCAGGCCGCACTGAAAGTGGTGGAAACCCCCGGCATGGTGGACAAGGACAAGGCGAAGGCGATCGACGCCGCGCTGTCCCAGATCGAGCGGGCCTTCGGCAAGGGCTCGATCATGCGGCTCGGCAAGAACGACAAGGTGGCGGAGGTCGAGACCGTCTCCACCGGGTCGCTCGGCCTCGACATCGCGCTCGGCGTCGGCGGCCTGCCGCGCGGCCGCGTCATCGAGATCTACGGGCCGGAATCGTCGGGCAAGACCACGCTCGCGCTCCACACCATCGCCGAGGCCCAGAAGAAGGGCGGCGTCTGCGCCTTCGTCGACGCCGAGCACGCCCTCGACCCGGTCTACGCGCGCAAGCTCGGCGTCCAGCTCGACGACCTGCTGATCTCGCAGCCCGACACCGGCGAGCAGGCGCTCGAGATCACCGATACGCTGGTGCGCTCCGGCGCGATCGACGTGCTGGTGGTCGATTCGGTGGCGGCGCTGACGCCGCGCGCCGAGATCGAGGGCGAGATGGGCGACAGCCAGCCCGGCCTCCAGGCCCGCCTGATGAGCCAGGCGCTGCGCAAGCTCACCGGCTCGATCTCGCGCTCGAAGTGCATGGTGATCTTCATCAACCAGATCCGGATGAAGATCGGCGTGATGTACGGCAGCCCGGAGACGACCACGGGCGGCAACGCGCTGAAGTTCTACGCCTCGGTCCGTCTCGACATCCGCCGCATCTCGACCCTCAAGGACCGCGACGAGGCGATCGGCAACCAGGTCCGCGTCAAGGTCGTGAAGAACAAGGTCGCGCCGCCGTTCAAGCAGGTCGAGTTCGACATCATGTTCGGCGAGGGCGTGTCGAAGGTCGGCGAGCTGATCGATCTCGGCGTCAAGGCCGGCATCGTCGAGAAGTCCGGCGCCTGGTTCTCCTACAACAGCCAGCGGCTCGGCCAGGGCCGCGAGAACTCCAAGGGCTTCCTGCGCGACAACCCCGAGATCGCGGGCAAGATCGAGACGTCGATCCGGCAGAATTCGGGGCTCGTCGCCGAGAAGATCTTGGAGAACGCCAAGCCGACCGAGGACGAGCTCGACGAGGGCGAGGCGTAGTCCGCACCGCCCCTCCGAAGCGGCACACCGAAACGAAGAAGCGCGCCGGCCCGGGAGGGCGGCGCGCTTCTTCGTTATGAAGCCCCGAATGGGGAATGCCGGACGGACCGACGCCTCGGCTCAGACGTCGCGAAGGCTCACGCCGAAAAGCCGGCCGGCTCGAACAGGAAGTCGTCGATCGTCGGGATGCTCACGGAGAGCCCGGCATAGGCCGGCTTCGACAGGCGCCACGGCCGCTCGGCCCGGGCGCGGATCGCCTCCGAGGGACGCAGGCGGCGCAGCGAGCCTTCCGGCTCGACCTCCTCGACGGTGAGGAAGCCGTAGACCTGCAGCCGGGACGCGATCAGCTTGGTCTCGCGGTCGCCCGCCGCCACCGTGAGCGTCCCCGTGGCATAGACCGCATCCATCAGCGCGCGCTGCTCGGACCGGCGCCGGGCCTGCCCCTCGCGGACGCCGCCCTCGTACGGCAGAGGCCGGCCCGCGGCGGCGATCCGCCGGAAGGGGACGACGTTCTCGGCCGCACTCGAAACGCTACCCATACGCATCACCCTGACCGTCGCCACATCGCATGGTCGGGTGCGCATCGCGCCGTCCCGACGAAGCGGACAATTCGACGAATCGCTTTAATCTTCCGTGAGCGCTGTCGAAGCGGGCCGTGCCCGACCTGCCCCGATCCGGCACGGTGCGCCGCGCTGACGAGGCCGCCCACCCGACGAGCAAGTGCCGGCCTCGCGCGGGCGATGGGAGGCCGAAGTGATCAGGGAACGCGTCCGGATGGGCGCGGAGGTGATCGCCACCCGCCCGAGCGCCGGCTGGAATAGCCGCCGCCAAGGTAACGCCCCGACCGGTCTGCACAGGCCCGACGGCACGAGCCGCGGCCTCGCGGTACGCAGACCACGACATTCGCACGCTCGCCGGGCGCGTCAACCGGCACGGAGACCCGGAGGCGGATCGCTTCGGGCAACCGTCCCGCACAAAACCTTAACCTCTCGTCGGATGCGAGATAATCGGCCGGAAACCATTGACCCCTCGGGCGATGGAGGCTAGAAGCGCGCCACTTCGAACGGCCCGGGGGCTGCTGACGAGGCTGAGCATCACGCTCATCCGTTCGTCGACGACGCGCCAATCCACCGTCGAAGGCTCACATCGCCTGACGTTCTCGTCAGATCAGTAGGTACGAGCGCGCCTGCCTCAACAGGGGTGCTCCTCTGCCGACAGCGCGCCAAGGGTCCTCACCGACCCCTGGCGCATATTCGTTTTGCGGATCTCCTTCGGGAGGTTCGTGGGCGGCTCCGCAGGGAGCCACGTTACGTCGCACGGGATCGCGCTTCGTCGCGATCCGGAGGAAGAGGGCACAGGATGCCGACGATCAACCAGCTGATCGCGCAGCCGCGGAAGATCCAGCGGAGCCGCAACAAGGTGCCGGCGCTCAACGCCTGCCCGCAGAAGCGCGGCGTCTGCACCCGCGTCTACACGACGACCCCGAAGAAGCCGAACTCGGCGCTCCGCAAGGTCGCCAAGGTCCGCCTCACCAACGGCTTCGAGGTGATCGGCTACATCCCGGGTGAAGGCCACAACCTTCAGGAGCACTCGGTGGTGATGATCCGCGGCGGCCGCGTGAAGGACCTTCCGGGCGTGCGCTACCACATCCTCCGCGGCGTGCTCGACACGCAGGGCGTCAAGAACCGCAAGCAGCGCCGCTCCAAGTACGGCGCCAAGCGCCCGAAGTAAGATCTTCCCGTCCGGACGTTTTGCCCGGGCGGCCGACACGGCATTCCACTGCCTCGTAAGGATGTCGCCGGCGCTCTTCAGGAGTGGCTCAAGGCGGCCTGCGCGAGGTGCTTAGATCCTTATCCCTCGGAAGTTCCGCAATGTCCCGTCGCCATTCCGCCGAGAAGCGTGAGATCATCCCCGATCCGAAGTACGGGGATATCGTCCTCACCAAGTTCATGAATTCGATCATGTACGAGGGCAAGAAATCCGTCGCCGAGCGGATCGTGTACGGCGCCTTCGAGATCGTCGAGAACCGCGCCCGCGCCAACCCGATCGAGGTGTTCCGCGCGGCCCTCGAGAACGTCGCCCCGATGATCGAGGTGCGCTCCCGGCGCGTCGGCGGCGCGACCTACCAGGTCCCCGTCGAGGTCCGCACCGAGCGCCGGCAGGCACTGGCGATCCGGTGGCTGATCCAGGCCGCCCGCGGCCGCAACGACCGCACCATGGTCGAGCGCCTCTCGGCCGAGTTCCTCGATGCCGCGAACAATCGCGGCAACGCCGTCAAGAAGCGGGAAGACACGCACCGGATGGCGGAAGCCAACCGCGCCTTCTCGCACTACCGCTGGTAAGCGGCCCGACGCCCCTTTCGGAGAGATCCCGATGCCCCGCACCCACGCGATCGAGGACTACCGCAACTTCGGCATCATGGCCCACATTGATGCCGGCAAGACCACGACCACCGAGCGGATCCTCTACTACACCGGCAAGTCCCATAAGATCGGCGAGGTCCATGAGGGCGCCGCCACCATGGACTGGATGGAGCAGGAGCAGGAGCGCGGCATCACGATCACGTCCGCCGCGACGACGTGCTTCTGGCGCGAGAAGCGCCTGAACATCATCGACACGCCCGGCCACGTCGACTTTACCATCGAGGTGGAGCGCTCGCTCCGCGTGCTCGACGGCGCGGTGTGCGTGCTCGACGGCAACCAGGGCGTCGAGCCCCAGACCGAGACCGTCTGGCGCCAGGCCGACAAGTACGACGTCCCGCGCGTCGTGTTCGTCAACAAGATGGACAAGATCGGCGCCGACTTCTTCAAGTGCGTCGCCGACATCATCACCCGCGTCGCCGGCAAGCCGGTGTGCCTGCAGCTGCCGATCGGGGCCGAGAACACCTTCAAGGGCGTGATCGACCTGATTAAGATGAAGGCGATCGTCTGGTCGGGTGAGGCGCTCGGCGCCAACTACGACGAGGAAGAGATCCCGACCGACCTCAAGGATCAGGCGGTCGAGTACCGCACCAAGATGATCGAGGCCTGCGTCGAGCTCGACGACGAAGCCATGACCGCCTACCTCGACGGCGTCGAGCCGAGCGAGGAGACCCTTCGCAAGCTCGTCCGCCGCGCCGTGCAGCTGCGCGCCTTCCACCCGGTGCTCTGCGGCTCGGCGTTCAAGAACAAGGGCGTTCAGCCGCTGCTCGACGCGGTCGTCGATTACCTGCCGTCTCCCGCCGACCGCGGCGAGATCAAGGGCCTCGACTTCAAGACCGAGGAAGAGATCGTCCGTCACCCGACGGACACCGATCCCTTCTCCATGCTCGCCTTCAAGATCATGGACGATCCCCACGTCGGCACGATCACCTTCTGCCGCGTGTACTCGGGCAAGATCGAGTCGGGCGCCAACGTGCTCAACTCCTCGCGTGACAAGAAGGAGCGCGTCGGCCGCATGCTCCTGATGCACGCCAACAACCGCGAGGACGTCAAGGAAGCCTTCGCCGGCGACATCGTCGCGCTGGCCGGCCTCAAGGACACCCGCACCGGCGACACGCTGTCGGACCCGGTCAAGGTCGTGATCCTCGAGAAGATGGAGTTCCCGGAGCCCGTCATCGAGATCGCGGTCGAGCCGAAGTCGAAGGCCGATCAGGAGAAGCTTGGCATCGCGCTCGCCAAGCTCGCGGCGGAGGATCCGTCCTTCCGCGTCTCCACCGATCAGGAGTCGGGCCAGACCATCCTGCGCGGGATGGGCGAGCTCCACCTCGACATCAAGGTCGACATCCTGCGCCGCACCTACAAGGTCGACGCCAACATCGGCCAGCCGCAGGTGGCGTACCGCGAGAAGCTGACCCGCCGGACCGAGATCGACTACACCCACAAGAAGCAGACCGGCGGGACCGGCCAGTTCGCGCGGGTGAAGTTCGTGGTCGAGCCGAACGAGCCGGGCAAGGGCTTCGAGTTCGCCTCGAAGGTGATCGGCGGTGCGGTGCCCAAGGAGTACATCCCGGGCGTCGAGAAGGGGCTCAACTCGGTCCTCGGCGCCGGCATCCTCGCCGGCTTCCCGGTGGTCGACATCAAGGTCGAGCTGATCGACGGTGCCTATCACGACGTCGACTCCTCGGCGCTGGCCTTCGAGATCGCGTCCCGAGCGGCGCTGCGCGAAGCCCTGCAGAAGGGTGGCTCCGTGCTGCTCGAGCCGGTGATGAAGGTCGAGGTCGTCTCGCCGGAGGAGTATACCGGCTCGGTGATCGGCGATCTCAACTCCCGCCGCGGCCAGATCCAGGTCCAGGACATGCGCGGCAACGCGAACGTCGTCAACGCCATGGTGCCGCTCTCTGGCATGATCGGATATGATCGACGGCTGCACTCGCTGGCTGGCGGTCGCGCTACGGTGGCCATGAGCTTCAGTCACTATGCTCCGGCATCATCGCCTGGTTGGGATCCATCCCCTCCGGCGGCGCCAGCGATGGCGTTGCGAGCATAAGGCTCAATTCGAGCGGCGCACGGCGATTGCGCCCTCGTCATGACGATAATGGTCGGTGCTGATGCCGCCCGGCAGCCAGACCGTCGGTCGGGGCCGACGCCGAACACGGCACCGTGACGCTTCTCCACTGCGAGCACCGGAAGGGCGAGAAGGCCTCGGCCAACGCGATCACCTCGGATCTTCGCTTGGACGGGAACCGTCGCGTACCGGGACAAGCTGGACGGCGAAGCGGCGATGGCGCCTACCGTGCCGGGCCAATGACGTCGTCCGGCAGATCATACAGATGGTCCGGGAAGCGGCCGTCCCTCAGGAAGGCGCCCGTCGCCTCGAACACGTCGGGATGGTTCATCAGCAGCGTATGCGCGGCATCCACGATAATCCAGTCGTGCGGTCCGGCGATGCGCGTGCGGGCGAGACCGACCAAGCCGTCGTGCGGGCCAGCAATGACACGTCCCGTGAACGGCAACCAAGCCCGCGTGCCGGCGATGATCCCGATCGAACAGGGTGGGATCGGCAGCTTGTCGGGCACGCCTGATCTCAGGTCGGCGAGTGCCGGACCAAGCATCGCCCGCGCGAGACGATACTGGAACAGGTGATCGGCCACTTCGCTGCCTCTGTTCGGCGGCGCCAACATCACGATAGCCCGAGAGTCATTCGGATCCGTCGCGAGGCAGCGCGCCACGAGTCCGCCCATCGAGTGGGTGACGAACGCGATGGCTCGACCGGTACGCTGCCGGAAAGCCTCGACCACAGGCTCGAGGCCCGTCGCACACGCATGAACCCCGCGGCTCTGCGAGGGATAGCCCGGGATGAGCGTTTGATGGCCCAGCGCTTCGAGGCGCCGCGCCAGCCGGGCCATGCTCCTCGGCGTCCGCCCAAGCCCGTGAAGCAGCACGATGGGGGTCAGTGACGACATCGCATCGCCTCGATCACCGCTCCTCGATTGCCAACCCGAATTGAATGCGGCGCCGGACCGGCCCGTGCGCGGATGACAGGCATACCCCGCCCGGCCCTCGATTCTGCGCCCGAGAGCGTTTAACGCGGCGTCAAACGACGCGCGAACGCTCGAGGCTCCCCGATGATCTCCTCTCCCCTGATGACCGTGATGGTCGATGCCGTGCGCAAGGCCTCGCGGGGGCTGCGGCGCGACTACGGCGAGATCGAGAACCTTCAGGTCTCGCGAAAAGGCCCCGGCGACTTCGTCTCGGCGGCCGACCGCAAGGCCGAGGAGGTGCTGCGCGACGCGCTGACGAAGGCGCGGCCGGGCTACGGCATGGTTCTCGAGGAATCCGGCATCGTCGAGGGCACCGACAAGAGCCATGTCTGGCACGTCGATCCGCTCGACGGCACCTCGAACTTCCTGCACGGCATCCCGCACTTCGCGATCTCGGTCGGGCTCGAGCGCGAGGGCCAGGTGGTCGCCGGCGTGATCTACGATCCGGTCAAGGACGAGCTGTTCGTGGCCGAGCGCGGCAAGGGCGCCTACCTCAACAACCGGCGCCTGCGCGTCTCGGGCCGGGTCGACATGGCCGACGCGCTGAGCGCCTACGGCACGCCCTATCTCGGCCGCGGCAACCATCCTCGCCTGCTGCGCGAGGTCGCCGCGGTGATGGCGGTCTCCGGCGGCACCCGCCGGATGGGCTCGGCGGCCCTCGACCTTGCCTACGTCGCCTGCGGCCGCCTCGACCTGTACTGGGAGCGCGACCTGCAGACCTGGGACATCGCCGCCGGCATCATCCTGGTGCGCGAGGCCGGCGGCTTCGTCACATCGGCCGACGGCGCCTCGGAGCCCCTCGCCGCGAAGTCGGTGGCCTGCGGCAACGAGGGCCTGCACCGGGAGCTCGTCGCGATCCTGCGCAAGGTCAACGGCTGAGCGCCGAACTGGCCAGGGTGCGCGCCATCTGCTCTAAGCCGCCGATCACCACGAGGAAGGCCCGCCCGGCATGGAACGCCGCCACATCGCCCTGAAGGAATCGATCCGCTCGATCCCCGACTATCCGAAGCCCGGCATCGTGTTCCGGGACATCACCACGCTGCTCAGCGACCCGCGCGCCTTCCGCCGGGCGGTGGACGCGCTGGTGCATCCGTTCGCGGGCGGGCGGATCGATCAGGTCGCCGGCATCGAGGCGCGCGGCTTCATCCTCGGCGGGGCGGTCGCGCACCAGCTCTCGGCGGGCTTCGTGCCGGTCCGCAAGAAGGGCAAGCTGCCCCACAAGACGGTGTCGATCGCCTACACCCTCGAATACGGCATCGACGAGCTGGAGATCCACGTCGACGCGATCAAGCCGGGCGACCGGGTGCTGCTCGTGGACGACCTGATCGCCACCGGCGGGACCGCGACGGCGGCGGTGAACCTGCTCCGCCAGATCGGGGCCGAGGTGGTGGCCGCCTGCTTCGTGATCGACCTGCCCGAGATCGGCGGTGCGCAGAAGCTGCGCGACCTCGACGTGCCCGTGCGGACCCTGATGGAATTCGAGGGCCACTGACGCGCGCGGCGGCATCGGAGGCCCGCCAAAACGTTGACTCGGTAAATCCCATCCGCCATAAGCCGCGCAGTCGCGATGGCGCTCCGTTCGGGCGCCGTCCGCACGTGCATTCACAATTCAAAGACGCGTGAAGGTCGGGTGCGGCGTCAGCCGCCCGCGAGCGCGCCTCGACCTTTGGAGGCTTGAAGAGCCATGAAAAGAACCTACCAGCCGAGCCGCCTCGTCCGGAAGCGCCGTCACGGTTTCCGCGCCCGCATGGCGACCGCCGGCGGCCGCAAGGTCATCGCCCGTCGTCGCGCGCACGGCCGCAAGAAGCTCTCGGCCTGAGCGTGACCGTCGCGCCGCCCATCGCGGCGCGGAGGGTGCCCGAGGCGTGAGCGAGGCCGAGCTTCCCATGCCTATGACCGACTTGCCTGCGACCGACTTGCCGACGACGGATCTGCCGACGACGGATCGCGCGGCGATCGCGCGGCTGAGGCGGCGGCCGGACTTCCTGGCGGCGGCCGACGGGCGCCGCTTCCACACCGAGCGCCTGACGGCGCAGGGTCGCGTGCGCGAGGCGGGCGAGACCCGGGACGGCGAATCGATCGCCGGGCTCCATCTCGGCTTCACGATCACCAAGCGGGTCGGCCATGCCACCGAGCGCAACCGCATCCGCCGGCGCCTTCGCGCCGCGGTCGCCGAACTCGGGCCCGAGTTCGCCGCGGTCGCGGCCGACGTCGTGCTGATCGCCCGTCGCCCGGCGATCGACGCCGCGTTCGACATCCTCAAAGACGACCTGCGCCGGGCGATCCCCGCGGTGGCCAAGCCCCGCGGGCCGAGCGAGCGCGCCCGTCCGTCGCGCTCCGGCAAGCCGGGATCCGCGAAGGGCCGCGGCAAGGGGCCGGCGCCATCCCGGGAAGCGACGCTCCAAAGATCCGATCGCGCAACGGCACCAGCCCGTGCGCCCTCAGCAACCTCGAACGCGTGCGACGGTGGCCCCGATGGGCAATGACAAGACGAATATGTTCGTGGCCATCGCCCTGTCGCTGGTCGTGCTGCTCGGGTGGAACTACTTCGTCGCCGCGCCGCGGGTCGAGCAGCAGCGCCAGGCCAACATCCAGAACCAGGCGGCCCAGCAGAGCCCCGGCGTGACGCCGGACGGCGTGCCCTCGCCGAGCCCTAAGGAGGGCGGCCCGGCCGCCCCCGTCGCCGGCACGCTGCCCAACGCCGCCACCGGCCCGATCGGCCGCACCGAGGCGCTCGCCCGCTCGCCGCGCATCAAGATCGAGACCTCGGCGCTGGCCGGGTCGATCGCGCTCAAGGGCGGCCGCATCGACGACATCGCGCTGAAGAACTACCACGAGACCGTGGACGACAAGAGCCCGGAGATCGTGCTGCTGTCGCCGGCCGGGACGGAAGCGCCGTACTACGCCGAGTTCGGCTGGGTCGGCGCCGCCGCGGGCCCGCTTCCGACCAACGACACCGTCTGGACCGCCGACGGCCAGACGCTGGGCGTGAACATGCCGGTGACGCTGTCGTGGGACAACGGCGCGGGGCTGGTGTTCAAGCGCATCCTCGCCGTCGACGACAAGTACATGTTCACGGTCCGCGACGAGGTCGAGAACAAGGGCGCGAACGCCGTCACGCTCTATCCCTACAGCCTCGTCTCGCGCTGGGGTAAGCCGCACACCCAGGGCTACTACGTGCTGCACGAGGGCATGATCGGCGTGCTCGGCGGCGACGGGCTGCAGGAATACACCTACGACCACCTCGCCAAGGAGCCGGCCTACGGCGGGGCCGCCACCAAAGGCAAGGCCTGGGCGAACGTCACCGGCGGCTTCGTCGGCATCACCGACAAGTACTGGGCCGCAGCAGCGATCCCCGACCAGACGATGTCCTATACCGGCGCGTTCACCGAGCGCACCGACGGCGCGACCAAGATCTACCAGGCGAGCGTGCGCGGCGACGGCCGCAGCATCGAGCCGGGCGCCACCGCCTCGACCACCCAGCGCCTGTTCGCCGGCGCCAAGGAGGTCAACACGATCAACGGCTACGAGAAGAACCTCGGCATCAAGCAGTTCGACCTGATGATCGACTGGGGCTGGTTCCACTTCATCACCAAGCCGATGTTCAGGGCGCTGGACTTCTTCTTCCACCTCTTCGGCAATTTCGGCGTCGCGATCCTGATCGTGACCTTCTGCCTCAAGCTGCTGTTCCTGCCGATCGCCAACCGCTCCTACGTCTCCATGGCCAAGATGAAGGCCGTGCAGCCTGAGATGACCTCCATCCGGGAGCGGTACAAAGACGATAAGATGAAGCAGCAACAGGCGATGATGGAGCTGTACAAGAAGGAGAAGATCAACCCCGTCGCCGGCTGCTGGCCGGTGCTGGTGCAGATCCCGGTCTTCTTCGCGCTGTACAAGGTCCTGTTCATCACCATCGAGATGCGTCACGCGCCGTTCTTCGGCTGGATCCAGGACCTCGCCGCGCCCGATCCGACCAGCATCGTCAACCTGTTCGGCCTGCTGCCGTTCGCGGCGCCGGACTTCGTCCATCTCGGCATCTGGCCGATCATCATGGGCGTGACGATGTTCGTGCAGATGAAGATGAACCCCGCCCCGCCGGACCCGGTGCAGGCGCAGATCTTCACCTTCATGCCGATCGTGTTCACCTTCATGCTCGGCTCGTTCCCGGCCGGCCTGGTGATCTACTGGGCCTGGAACAACACCCTCTCGGTGACGCAGCAATACGTCATCATGCGCCGCAACGGCGTGAAGGTGGAGCTGTGGGACAACCTGCGGAACACGTTCAAGCGCGGCGGCAAGACCGCGCCTGCGAAGAGCTGACGTGACACAGCAGGAGCAGGAAGATGCGGCGCTCGCCGAGAGCGGCCGCCTGCTGTTCGCAGGCGCCGCCGACTTCGTCGCGGCGGCGCCCTCGCTCGGGACGCTGCCGGCGATGGACGGCGTCGAGATCGCCTTCGCCGGCCGCTCGAACGTCGGCAAGTCGAGCCTCGTCAACGCGCTGACCGGGCGCAACACGCTGGCCCGCACCTCGCACACGCCGGGACGGACCCAGCAGCTCAACTTCTTCCGGATCGGCGAGCGCCTGACGCTGGTCGACATGCCGGGCTACGGCTACGCCGCGGTCGGCAAGGAGAAGGTCGAGGCCTGGACCGACCTGATCCACGCCTACCTCAAGGGCCGCGCCAACCTCGCGCGGGTCTTCATGCTGATCGATTCCCGCCATGGGCTGAAGGGCATCGACACCGACGTGCTCGACGGGCTCGACAAGGCCGCCGTGAGCTACCAGATCGTGCTGACCAAGGGCGACGCCCTGAAGAAGTCCGAGATCGACGCGCGCATCGCCGGCATCCAGGCCGCGCTCGCCCGGCGTCCGGCGGCCTATCCGCAGATCCTGCTGACCTCGAGCCGCGACGACCGCGGCGTGCCCGAGCTCCGCGCCGCCGTGGCCCGGCTGATGGCCGAGCGCGGCGCCTGATGCTTGCCGTCAAGGATCGGGCCCTCGTCGCCCTGGCCTGCCTCGCCGGCGGGCTCGGCGTCGCGGCCAGCGCCGCGGCCGCCCACATCCCGGGGGCGGACAGCCTCAAGACCGCGGCGCAGTTCCTGCTGTTCCATGCCCCCGCGATCCTGGCCCTCGCCGGTCTCGGCGCCGCCGGCCTGACCCATGCGATCGCCACCCGGATCGCCGCCTGGGCGCTCGTGCTGGGCCTCGCGCTGTTCTCCGGCGACCTCGCGCTTCGCGCGCTTGCCGGGCAGCCGCTGTTCCCGATGGCCGCGCCGTCGGGCGGCATCCTGCTGATGGCGGGCTGGACCCTGGGGGCGATCGCGGCGTTCATCCCGGCCAGGCGTTGAGCCCCTGCCGGGACAGGCGCGGCTTCGACGACCGCTCTCCACGCCCACGGTCACCGCGAGGCCCGATGTCGGGATCCGAGAAACAGAAGATGCTCGCGGGCGAGCTCTACCGCGCGGGCGATCCCGAGCTTCGTCGGGATGCCGCCGCCAACATGGCGTGGCTCGCGCACTACAACACCACGCTGGCGCTGCCGTCGGCCGAGCGGCACGCGCTGCTGGCCGCCCATCTCGGCGGCGTCGGCCCGAAGGCGGTGATCCGGCCGCCATTCCATTGCGACTACGGCTACAACATCACGCTCGGCCCGGAGGCGTTCCTCAACTTCGGCTGCGTGATCCTCGACGTGGTCGCGGTGACGATCGGTGCGTGCACGCAGATCGGGCCGGGCGTCCAGATCCTCACCGCGGACCACCCGCGCGATCCCGAGGCGCGCCGGTCCGGCCTCGAGTTCGGTCGCCCGATCGCGATCGGCGCCAACGTCTGGATCGGCGGGGCCGCCCTGATCCTGCCGGGCGTGACGGTGGGCGACGACGCGATCATCGGTGCCGGCGCCGTCGTGACGCGGGACGTGCCGGCCGGCGCGACGGTGGTCGGCAACCCGGCGCGGGTCGTGACTCTCCGATGATCAGGGGTTTGGGACGACTCGGCCGATCGCTTCGCATGGCGCAGGTCGGAGCCGGTCAGTCCGCCCGGACCTGCAAAAACCTCAGCGCCGGCCCCTGCGCATCCGAGAACACGCCCGCGGTCAACGCTCCGCCATAGACGGCGCCCGTGTCGAGGTTGGTCCGGAACGGGCGAACCTCCGGGTTGCCGCCGGTCTGCGGCGTGTGGCCGTGGACGACGTGGCGGCCGAAATCGTGATCCTCGGCGAGGAACGGCTCGCGGATCCAGAGGCGGTCCTGCACCTCGGCGGTCTCCGGGTCGGACCCCGGCCTGAAGCCGGCATGGACGAACCAGCGGCGGGCATCCGCGTGGACGGTCTGCAGCCCTTCGATCCAGTCGAGCACGTCGCCGGGGATCGCGGCCGCCTCGTCCACGCCGAACGAGGCCAGCGTCTCCGCGCCGCCGTTGCGCAGCCACAGCGCGTCGGCCCCCGGGGTCGTCAGTGCGGAGAGCAGCATCGCCTCGTGGTTGCCCATCAGGCAGGCGACGCGCCCGGAATCGCTCCAGTGCAGGCGGCTGACCGTCTGCAGCACCCGCGCGCTGTCCGGGCCACGGTCGATGTAGTCGCCCAGGAAGACGAGGCGATAGGGCTCGCCCGCCGCATGGGCCTCGATGCGGGCGAGCAGGGCGTCGAGCAGGTCGGCGCAGCCGTGGATGTCGCCGATGGCGTAGGTCAGCATGTCAGCCGGATCGTTCCGTCGGTGGAAGGCCAGAAGCGCCGCGGACGGCGCGCGCGTCGCCGACGGCCAGAATGCACGGTTTGCCGCCCCGCACCACTCCGCCTGCCGGCGTCGCATTTCTCTCTACGCTGAGATTGCGGATGCCACGAAGCTCCCGATGTCATGGGCTTTCCAATAACCATGATGTCGTGCGATGTGATTGCGGTTTCGATTCGGATACTCAAGATGAAACGCGTAATTGCATTTCTTCTGGCGACTTTTTACTTTGGCGTGTCTTCACATATCGCTTACGCACAATTCCTGGCTGACCAGGAGCGCGTCGTCGCGTCCGGCCAGAGCCAGAAGATCGCTTGGCGCATTTACCTCGATCCGGCCTGCCACTCGATGGGCGCCGGGTCGCTCGGCCTCATCGATCCGCCGCGGCTCGGCAGCGTCACGGTCCGTCAGGGCCGGGAATATCCGAGCTTCGGCTTCTACAATCCGCGATCGCTGTGCAACACGCGGAAGGTGCCGGCGACGCAGCTGATCTACAGCACCGCCCCGGGAACGGTCGGTGAGGACAGCTTCACGGTCGAGTACATCGGGCCGCTCGGCAATCCGTTGCGGCAGCGATACCACGTCGTCGTGCGCTGAGCGCAGCGTTTCACGAGAACTGCGGCGCACCGGTTCGAAACCGGTGCGCCGCGCGAGGTCAGTTCAGCGTCACGTTGGCCGGCCGCCGCCGCGGCGCTGTCGCGGTGCCGGCGATGACGAGGCCGTCCGGCCCCACCGCCACCGGCACGCTCTCGCCGTCGTGGATCTTGCCCGACAGCAGCAGCTCCGCCAGCGGGTCCTGCACCGTCTTCTGGATCACCCGCTTCAACGGCCGCGCCCCGTAGGCCGGGTCGTAGCCGCGGTCGGCGAGCCAGGCGCGCGCCTCGGCGTCGACGTCGAGGACGATCTTGCGCTCCTCCAGCAGCTTCTGGAGGCGGACGAGCTGGATGTCGACGATGGCGCCCATCTCCGCCCGCTTGAGCCGGTGGAACAGGATGATCTCGTCGATCCGGTTCAGGAACTCCGGCCGGAAGTGGCTTCGCACCACGCCCATCACGTCGTCCCGCACCGCGTCGGTATCCTCGCCCTCGCTCTGCGCCACCAGATATTCGGCCCCGAGGTTCGAGGTCATGATCAGCAGCGTGTTGCGGAAGTCGACCGTCCGGCCCTGCCCGTCGGTCAGGCGCCCGTCGTCGAGAACCTGCAGCAGGACGTTGAACACGTCCGGATGCGCCTTCTCGATCTCGTCGAACAGCACGACCTGATACGGCCGGCGCCGCACCGCCTCGGTCAGCGCGCCGCCCTCCTCGTAGCCGACATAGCCGGGGGGCGCGCCGATCAGCCGGGCCACGGAGTGCTTCTCCATGTATTCCGACATGTCGATGCGCACCAAAGCGGTGTCGTCGTCGAACAGGAAGCTGGCGAGCGCCTTGGTCAGCTCGGTCTTGCCGACGCCGGTCGGCCCGAGGAACATGAACGAGCCGATCGGCCGGTTCGGGTCCTGCAGGCCGGCGCGCGCGCGGCGCACCGCGGTCGAGACCGCTTCCACCGCTTCGCGCTGGCCGACGACGCGCCTGCCGATCGCGTCCTCCATCGCGAGCAGCTTGTCGCGCTCGCCCTCCAGCATCTTGTCCACCGGCACGCCGGTCCAGCGCGAGACCACGCCCGCGATGTGGGCCGGCGTCACCGCCTCCTCAACCATGCCGTCGCGCGCGACCGCGCTCTCGGCCGCGGCCTCGATCTCGGCGAGCCGCTTCTCCAGCCCCGGGATCACGCCGTAGGCAAGCTCGCCCGCGCGCTGGTACTGGCCCTGGCGCTGTGCGGAGGCCAGCTCGTTGCGCGCCTCGTCGAGCTTCTTCTTGAGCTCGGCGGCGGCGCCGAGCTTGTCCTTCTCCGCCTTCCAGCGCGAGGTAATGGTGGCGGACTGCTCCTCGAGGTCGGCAAGCTCCTTCTCGAGCCGGGCCAGACGGTCGCGGGAGGCCGAATCGGTTTCCTTCTTCAGCGCCTCGCCCTCGATCTTCAGGCGCACGATCTCGCGGTCGAGGTTGTCCAGCTCCTCGGGCTTCGAATCGACCTGCATGCGCAGGCGCGAGCCGGCCTCGTCCATGAGGTCGATCGCCTTGTCGGGCAGGAAGCGGTCGGTGATGTAGCGGTTCGACAGCGTCGCGGCCGCGACCAAGGCGGAATCCTGGATGCGGACGCCGTGGTGCTGCTCGTACTTCTCCTTGATCCCGCGCAGGATCGAGACCGTATCCTCCACGGTGGGCTCCGAGACGAAGACCGGCTGGAAGCGGCGGGCCAGCGCCGCATCCTTCTCGACATGCTTGCGGTACTCGTCGAGCGTGGTCGCGCCGACGCAGTGCAGCTCGCCGCGGGCCAGCGCCGGCTTGAGCAGGTTCGAGGCGTCCATCGCCCCGTCGGCCTTTCCGGCGCCGACCAGGGTGTGCATCTCGTCGATGAACAGGATGATGCCGCCCGCGGCCGCGGTGACCTCGGACAGCACGGCCTTCAGCCGCTCCTCGAACTCGCCGCGGAACTTCGCCCCGGCGATGAGCGCGCCGAGGTCGAGGGCGAGAAGGCTCTTCTCCTTCAGGCTCTCGGGCACGTCGCCGTTGACGATGCGCAGGGCCAGACCCTCGACGATCGCCGTCTTGCCGACGCCTGGCTCGCCGATGAGGACCGGATTGTTCTTGGTGCGCCGGGACAGGACCTGGATCGTGCGGCGGATCTCCTCGTCGCGGCCGATCACCGGGTCGAGCTTGCCCTCGCGCGCGGCTTCGGTGAGGTCGCGGGCGTACTTCTTCAGGGCGTCGTAGGCGTTCTCGGCCGAAGCGTTGTCGGCCGTCCGGCCCTTGCGCAGGGCATTGATCGCGCCGTTGAGCGAAGCCGGCGTCACGCCGGCGGAGACGAGCGCCTTGCCGGCCTCGGTGTCCTTCTCGACGGCGAGCGCGAGCAGCAGGCGCTCCACGGTGACGTAGGAATCGCCCGCCTTCTCGGCAGCCTTCTCGGCGGTGTCGAACAGGCGCATCAGGTCGCGAGTCGCCTGCGGCTGGCTCGCGTTGCCGGAGACCTTCGGCTGCTTGGCGAGCCACGCCTCGATCTGCGCCAGGGCGACGCGCGACTGGCCGCCGGCCCGGTCGATCAGGCCCGCGCACAGGCCCTCGGGATCGTCGAGCAGCACCTTGAGCAGGTGGCCCGGCTGCAATTGGGGATGGCCCTCGCGCATCGCGAGGTTCTGCGCAGCCTGGACGAAGCCGCGGGCGCGCTCGGTGTATTTTTCGAAGTTCATGCGTTCTTGTTTCCTACCGCTTCGGCCTCCGCCGCCCTGGAAGGCGCGGTGTCGGCCCGAGACGTCGCCTCCCGACGAGGAACCGCCGCGGAAGGCCCCGGCGCCGATGGCCGCCGGTACCGAGGATGTGGTGTTGCAATTGCGCACCACAAGAGGGGGCAGACCCCTTGCATCGATGTGAAGATCCGGGCCACGGTGCGGGCATGACCGCGACGCTCTCCGCCCTCTACCGCTACCCCGTGAAGGGGTTCAGCCCCGAGCCGCTGGAACGGGCGGACCTCGAGACGTCGGGCTACTTCCCGGGCGATCGGCTCTACGCAGTCGAGAACGGCGATTCGGGCTTCGATCCGAACGCACCGCGTCATCAGCCCAAGACGAAGTACCTGATGCTGATGCGCGACGAGGCGCTGGCGCGCCTGCGCACCCGATACGACGACGCCACCGCGACGCTCACCGTCGAGGCCGAAGGCGAGACCGTCAACGCCAAGCTCGACACCGAAGAGGGCCGGGCAACGCTCGAGGACCTGTTGCGGCGCCTGCTGCCCCACGCCCTGCGCGGCGCGCCGCGGGTGCTGGCGGCGGCGGCGCAGACCGGATACCGCTTCACCGATTCCAAGATCGGCTTCGTTTCGCTGATCAACCTCGCCAGCGTGCGTGCGATCGAGGATTACGTCGGCGCGCCCGTCGATCCGCTGCGCTTTCGCGGCAACCTCTTCGTGGAAGGGCTCGCCCCCTGGGCCGAGCTGGAGATGGTCGGCCGCGTGCTCGAGGCGCCGAGCGGGCTGCGCCTCAAGTTGACCCAGCGCACCGTGCGCTGCGCGGCGACCAACGTCGACCCGGTCAGCGGCGTGCGCGACCTCGACATCCCCTGGGCGATCGATGCGCGTCTCGGCCACCGCGATTGCGGCGTCTATGCCGAGGTGATCCCCGGCGGGACCCTCGCGGTCGGCGACACCCTGACGGCGGTCGGCTGAGCCGCGCTCAGGACGCCCGGCGCACGACGACCACCGGGTCGGCTTCGGTACGCCGATGCTCGCACGAGACCTTGAGGTAGCGATGGTCGCCGCCGGGCAGCCCGGCCGCGGCGGCCATGGTCTGGGCGTGCATGATGCACTCCATCGGCGTGCGCGCCGGCGAGACGATCACGTCGAGCGCGGTCTCGCGGGAGCAATCCTGGGCCAGCAGCGTCCCGGCGCAGACGAGGGCAACGGACAACAATTCGGACATGACGGACCCCGTGTTCGAGCGATCGACAGGTCCGCGGGGTGCTCAGGCGTTCGAGCCACCGCGTGTTTCTTGTCCGGGCGTTCCTCGTCGTGACGTTTCTCTTGATGACGCTGTGGGGTTTGCAGATGTCGTGCCAGCTCGGCGAGGCCGGCCGCACCTGTGATCTTGCTGCATCAGCCCCGCGCGGCGAGCCAGACCGGCTCGGGCTCGGGGATCGGCATCAGCGCCGCGACCGCGTCGAGATCGACGATGTAGTTGTCGGTCAGCAGGCGCCACATCTCGGCCGGAGAGGCGGCCTCGCCCTTCAGGCCATCGACCGCCCGCGCGAGCAGGCCGGTATGGGTGAGGGTGGGGCGGGTCAGGAGCGGGTCGGAATGGAGCATCGTCGGCGGTCCCTGGAAGACCTCGTCAACGTTGCAGGTCGTGGTTAAAGGACCGTAAAGCCGACAATCCTCGAATGCTCGGGACAGCCGATCGCCATCGCGTTCGCCGAGGTTCGGAAGCACTCTTCGTCACCGAAAACCGATCGCCCGACCCTAGACTTGCTGATCGACGATCTACAGTCTCTCGATTCAGGTCGCGTTGCTTGTATCGATCACTGAAACGGAAAACGCCCGGGCTTCGAACCCGGGCGTCATTGGTCTCGATCAATCGGATCGTCAGCTGCGCTTGGCCAGGAGCTGCTCGATCAGCGAGCCGCCCTTCTCGATGGCGGCGAGCTCCTCGGCGACCGCGGTGACCGTCTCGCGGATCTGCTCGGGCGTGTGCTCCGAGGTCATGAAGAAGCGCAGGCGCGAGGCGCGCTCGGGCACCGCCGGGTGGATGATCGGCTGCACGTTGATCCCGCGCTTGTACAGCCGATCGGACAACGTCACCGACTTCAGCGAATCGCCGACGATCACCGGGATCACCGCGAGCCCCATGCTGGTCCCAGTATCGAGCCCGCGCTTCTTCGCGCAGGCGAGGAACAGGGCGCCGTTCTGGCGCAGGCGCTCGACCCGCTCCGGCTCGTCGTGCATCACCGCGAGCGCGGCCTCGGCGGCAGCCGCGAGCGGCGGGGACATGCCGACGCTGTAGACGAAGCCGCCGGCCGTGCACTTCAGGTACTCGATCAGCGTCGAGGCGCCGCAGATGTAGCCGCCGCAGGCCGAGAGCGTCTTCGAGAAGGTGCCCATCCAGATGTCGACCCGCTTCGGGTCGATGCCGGCATGCTCGAACAGCCCGGCGCCGGTACGGCCGAGCACGCCGAGCCCGTGGGCGTCGTCGACCATCAGCCAGGCGTTGTAGCGCTCCTTGAGGGCGATGAAGCCGGCGAGGTCCGGCGCGTCGCCGTCCATGCTGTAGAGGCCCTCGATCACGATCAGGGCCCGGCGGTGCTCGTGCCGGGTCGCCTGAAGCAGGGTTTCGAGCGCGTCGAGGTCGTTGTGGGCGAAGGAGCGGCGCTGGGCGCCGGACAGCTGCGCGCCGGTGACGATGCTGTTGTGGATCAGGTTGTCGTGGAAGATCACGTCGCCCGGCTCGAGCAGCGCCCCGATCGTCGTGACGTTGGTGGCGTGCCCGCTCACCATCACCACGCAGGCCTCGGTCTGGTAATGCGCCGCCAGCGCCCTCTCCAGGCTGAGGTGGCCCGGCCGCTCGCCGGCCACGACGCGGCTCGCCGACGACGAGGTGCCGAACTCGGCGATCGCCGCGCGGGCGGCATCCGAGATGCGCGGGTGGCCGTTGAGGCCGAGGTAGTCATAGGACGAGAAGTTGACGAAGGACCGCCCGGCGATGCGGGTGGTCGCGCCGGCCTTGGTCTCGTGGACGTGGAAGAACGGGTTGTCGAGACCGATCAGCTCGGCGGCCGAGCGCTGCAGCCGCAGCTCGCGGTAGCCGGGCAGGCTCGCGAAATCCTGCACCGAGGGATCGCCGACCTTCTCCGGCGCGCGGAGCGCGGTCGGCCGGGGCGCGTTGCGTCCCAGCCGGTTCGTCACGAAGCCCGCGAGCGCGGCGCGCCCCCCATCCGGCCGTGGCGATTGCGTCATGACAGGATCTCTTTGCTCTCGAGGCTCTTCTTCTCGACGAGATCCTGGAACGGCTGGAGCACCGCCGCATCGACCTCGCTGCCGACGTGCCTCGAAGCGAGGCTCAGGGCGACCCCGGCGGCCTCGTCCATCGGCGCCGAAACCGCCTGAATTAAGGACTCCGACAGCTCGTTGACGGTCATCCCCGACGACAGGCCCGCCGGCGGCGAATCGAGGCCGAAGCGCTCCTGCAGGCTGGCGCCGAGCTCGACGCCCATCAGCGAGTCGAGGCCGATCTCGGAGAGCTGGCGCACGCGGCTGATGTCGTCCTTCGGTAGGCGCAGGATGCGGGCGATGTCCTCGACGATCGCGTCGGACACGGTCTTGCGCACCGCGTCGATGTCGTTGCCCTTGAGCAGCGTGCCGATGCTGATCGCGGCGACAGCGCCGGCCTCCATCTGCTGGTCGGAGCCGAGGTCGTCGTAGCTCGGCGAGCGCATGGTCGCGAGGCGCTCGCGCGTCTTGCCCCAATGCATCGAGGCGATGGCGAGCACCGCGTCGTCGGGCGCCGAGCCCTGGGCGCCCAGCGCATCGGCCATGAGGTCGAGGCAGCGGCGGGCCTCCATCGGCGTCACGCCGACGCGGCCGGCGAGCCCCTCCATCACCGTCTTGTTGCGGGCGAGCATGCCGACGTCGCCGATCGCGCCCCAGGCGACGGCCAGCGCCGGCAGCCCCCGGCGGCGGCGCTGGCGGGCCAGCCCCTCCATGAAGCCGTTGGCCGCGACGTAGGCGCCCTGGCCGGGATTGCCGATGAAGGTCGTGGCCGAGGAGAACACCACGAAGTAGTCGAGCGCACGGTCGCGCGTCGCGGCGTCGAGGTTCTGGGCGCCGATCACCTTGGGGCCGATCACCGCGTCGAGCGCGGCGGCGTCCAGGTTGGCGATCAGGCCGTCCTGCAGCACGGCGGCCGCATGGATCACGCCGGCGAGCTTGCGGCCCGACGCCTCGATCCCGGCGAGCAATGCATCCACCGCGACGCGGTTGGTGATGTCGCACGGCGTGGCCGCGACCGTCACGCCGCGGGCGGTCAGGTCGGCGACGACGGCCTTGGCCTCGTCGGACTCGGCGCCCTTGCGGCCGACGAGGAGGAGGTTCTTCGCGCCGCGGTCGGCGAGCCAGCGGGCCGCCACGCCACCGAAGCCGCCGAGGCCGCCGGTGATCAGGTGGACGCCGTCGGTCGAGACCGTGAAGGGCGTGTTGCGGGCGGTGAGCACGCGGCCGGGCTTCGGCGGCGCGATCACGATCTTACCGACGTGTCCCGATTGCTGCATCAGCCGGAACGCGTCCGAGGTCTCGTCGGCGGTGAACGGCTGGTAGGGCAGGGGCTTGAGGCCGCCGTCGTTGAACAGCGCCATCACCTCGCGGAACATCCGTGCGCCGTCGTCGCCCTGGTGCTGCAGCACCTGGTCGAGGTCGACGCCGAAGTAGCTCAGGTTCCGCCGGAACGGACGCAGGCCGATATGGGTGTTGGCGACATAGTCGCGCTTGCCCAGCTCGATGAACCGGCCGAACGGCTTCAGCGCGTTGAGCGAGCGCTCCATCGCCTCGCCGAACAGGCTGTTCAAAACCACGTCGACGCCGGTGCCGGTGAGCGCGCGGATATCGTCGACGAAGGCGAGCGAGCGCGAGTCGAGCACGTGCTCAGCGCCGAGCGCCTTGACCAGCGCGCGCTTCTCGCGCGAGCCGGCGGTGGCGATGACGCGGGCGCCCTTGAGCTTGGCGATCTGCAGGGCGGCGAGGCCGACGCCGCCGGCACCGCCGTGAACCAGCACCCATTCGCCGCGGCGCAGCCGGGCGCAGGAGACCAGCCCGTAATAGGCGGTGAGGAAGGCGACCGGCACGGTCGCCGCCGCCATCGGATCGAGGCCGGCGGGCGACGGCGCGACGACCAGCTCGGGCACGACGATGTGGGTCGAGAAGCCGGACTGCGCGAAGGCCACGACCGGATCGCCGACCTTGAACGCCTGGACGCCGGCACCGACCGCGACGACGCGGCCGGCGCATTCGAGGCCGAGGCGGGGGCCGGCGAAGCCGTCCTCCAGGATCTCCTCGGGCAGCATCGAGAGCGCCCAGAGCACGTCGCGGAAGTTCAGGCCGGTCGCCTCGACGGCGATCTCGACCTCGCCGGCACCCGGCGCGCGGCGGATCGCCGGCCCCCAGACCATCTCGTTGAGGCCGCCGGTGTTGCTGCGCTCCAGGCGGGCGGCCTCGGCCGGCACCGCCTCGGGATCGATCCGCCTGAGCGTGTGACCGGGACGGAAGCGGATCACCCGGGTGCGGTCGTCGTCCAGGACGATCTCGGTCTCTTGCGTGCCCGAGAGGATCAGGTCGCGCAGGCGCTCGGCCGCGCGCTTCGAGCCGATCTCGGGGGCGAGGTCGATGCGGCGCACGTCGAGCGTCGCGATCTCGTTGGCCAGCGTGCGCGAGAACGCCCAGACCCCGGCCTCGACGGACGCGGCCTGCCCGCCGCCGTCGCGGGTCGCGCCGGGCGAGACCACCCAGAGCTTGGTCTGGCGCGCGCCGAGATGCTCGGTGCAGCGCTTCAGGCTGAGGCAGCGTTCGCGCAGCCGCGCCGCGGCATCGCCGCCGCGGGTGAAGGCGCCGGCCAGGAACACCACCGTGTCCGGGGTCTCGCGCTCCAGCTCCAGCAGCGAGGCCTCGGAGTCGAGGATGATCGAGACGTGCACGCCGGCGGCGACGAGCAGGGTCGCGAGCGACGAGGCGGTTTCGGCGGCGAACTCGTCGTCCGAGCCGATGACGAAGGCGAAGGTCTGCGCGGCGGCCTTGCCGGGCCGGGGCGGCGCTTCGGCGACGAGCAGGAGGTCGTCGCCGTTGACCGAGGCGGCGCGGTCGACCGCGACGCTGACGAGGCCGGTGGCGCTGAGGGTGCGCTGCCAGCCCGGGATGTCGTCGAGGCGGCCGACCGGCATGTCGCCGAGCCCGGCCTCGAACCAGCCGGGGATCAGGCCGAAGACGAGGTCGCGGAACAGCGAGGCGCCGGGCTCGACCGCGAGCAGCAGGCCGCTGGTGGCGAGCGCGTTGGCCAGCCGCTGCGGCAGGTCGCGTTCGCCGCGATGCAACGCGCCGCTGGCCAGGATCAGGTCGAAGCCGGCGGCCGGAAGGTCCTCGGCGGCCTCGATCACCGCGACGCCGCGGGGGAGGGCGAGGCGGGCGCGCTCCGCAAGGCGCCGGTCGGTGTCGAACACCGTGAGGCGCGCCTCGGCGGATTCGGCGAAGGCCGCGACCTGGGCGGACAACGGCCCGAAGCCGACCTGGAGCAGGCGGAGCGCCCGGTCCTTCGGCAGCATGCCGCCGCAGGCCTCGGCGATCCCGGCGACGACGTCGGCCGAGGCGCGGGCGGTGGCGCTGCGCAGGGTGAACGCGTCGAGCGCATTCTGCGGCAGGCTCGGAGCCTCAGTGAGGGTGCCGGCGAGCAGGCGATCGACCAGGGCGCCGACATCGGCCAGCAGGACCAGCTCGGCCGACAGCTCAGGATGGTCGGCCGCGATCCAGCGCATGATCTCGGTCGGCGCCGGCAGCGCGTCGCCGTCGCCGAGACGCCAGAGGTCGCCATCCTGCTCGGCGAGCCCGCTGCTTTCCAGGGCGTAGAGCGCGTTGACGAGCCACGGACGCATCTCGTCCGGGACGCGCGCGTCGATCGCGACGGTGGCGCCCTGCTTCAGGCCGGAGGCGAGGCGGTAGGCGAGCGAGGTCGCCCAGCCCTCGAGCAGGAGATGCCCGGGCGAGAGCGGGGCGCCGGATGCGGCGCGGGCAGCCTTGGCGGCCGGCTTCAGCAGCGCGGCGATGCTCGACCGGCGGTCCATCGCGATCGCGGTCGGCTCGGTCGCGAGTTCCGCCGCTTGCGTGATCGCGTAGGCGGCGAGGTCGCCGCCGCCCTTGGCGCGCAGCGCCTGGAAGCGGCCCTCGCGGATGGTGGCGACGACCTCGCCCTCGGCGTCGAGGATGGTGAAGTCGGCCAGGATCGAGCGCTCGTTGCAGCGCCGGGTCCGGATGACGGCCCGCGCGATCGCGGCGCCGGGGCGCAGCAGCCGGACCTCGCCGAAGCGCACCGGGATGTAGGCCTTGCCGGCATTCTCGCCGAGCAGGTCGGCGAACAGCAGGATCAGCCCGTGGAAGCAGGCGTCGAGCCGGGCCGGCACGAGGCCGTAGCGCGGGTCGGCCTCGGCGGGAACGAGGTCGGAGACGATGGTGACGTCGTCGATCCGGGCGCTCGCCGCGACCTGGCGGAAGCTCGGGCCGAAGCCGAGACCGGCCGCCTCGGCGCGCAGGTAGAGCTCGTCGCCGGTGAGCACGTCCTCGGACGGCATCTCGACGTCGGGCCGCACCGGCGGCGCGAAGGTGCCTTCGACGATCTTGGCCGAGGCATGCAGCTGCCACGGCGACGGGGTGAGCCGCGGGCGGCTCAAGACCTGAACCGCGTTGCCGGAGCCCGACATCCGCACCGCGACCTCGCGCAGGGCCTCCTCGCCGAACACCATCGGGGAGTGGATCTCGAACTCGGCGAGCACGACGTGGTCGCTGCGCAGGGCCTCGCGCACGGCGGCCAGAGCCATCTCGACGAAGCCGGCGCCCGGCATGATCGCCTGGCCCTCGATGCGGTGGTCGTCGAGCTCGGGGATCGTGGCGATGTCGGCGAAGCCGTGCCATTCCAGGCCGTCGACCTGGACGCGCGAGCCGATGAGCGGGTGGTATACGCGCGGGGTCGCCGCACCCAGGCTTTCGGTGGTGTCGCCGAGGCGGAAGGGGCGGCGCTGCCAGGGATAGGCCGGCAGGTTCAGGGCGCCGGCCGGCGCGTCGCCGAAGACGGTCCGCTCGTCCACGGCCGCGCCCTGGACCAGGGCGGCCGCCAGCGCGCGGGCGATCGGATCGCCGCCGCTGGCCTTCTTGTGCATCACGCCGACGGTGGCGTTGTCGATGCCGAGCGGCTCGATCGCGTCGCCGATATGCGACATCAGCGTCGCGCGCGGGCCGACCTCAACGAAGATGCGGGCGCCCTGGCGGGTCGCCTCCTGCACCGCCTCGCAGAAACGCACCGGCTCGCGGATGTTGCGCCACCAGTAGGTGCCGCCGAACTGGCCGCCGTCAAGCACCGCGCCGGTCACCGTCGAGACCATCGCGGTGGTTCCAGGCGACGGCTTCAGGCCGGCGAGGTCGCGCAGCAGCGGCTTCTCGGTCGGGTCCATGAACCGGCCGTGGAAGGCGTAGTCGAGGTCGAGCTTGCGCCCGCGCCGGCGCTTGCGCGACAGCGCCTTGAGCGCGGCGTCGATCGCGGCGACGGGCCCGGCCACCGTGACGGCCTTGGGGCTGTTGTAGGCGGCGATGTCGAGGGTCGGGTAATCCTCGAGGAAGCCCTCGACCTCCTCGGCCGGCATCAGCAGCACCGCCATGGTGCCCTGGCCGCGCGTCGTCTCTTGATGATGGCTGCGGTAGAAGATGACCCTCACCGCCTGCTCGAGGCTGAGGATCCCGGCAGCCTCCGCCGCGGCGATCTCGCCGACGCTGTGCCCGAGCACGAATTTCGGCGCGAGGCCGGCCGCGCGGAGGGCGGTGGTCGAGGCGCTCTGGATCGCGAAGATCAGCGGCTGCGAGACGCTGGTCAGGGCCAGGCGCTCGTCGAGGTCCTCGGCGTCCAAAGCCGCCTTGAGCGACCATTTCGAGTAGGCGGCGAACAGCGTGTCGATCCGGTCGAAGGCCGCGCGGAACACCGCGTTCTCGGCATAGGCCTCGCGGCCCATCCCGGCCCACTGGCTGCCGTTGCCGGAATAGACGAAGGCGACGTCGGCCGCCCGGTCGATCGCGGTGCCGGTGAGCGCGACGGCCGAGTCCTCGGCCTCGCCGATGGCACGGAGCTCGGCGGCGATGTCGGCCTTGCCGTCGAGGGTGATCGCGAGGCGGGACGACAGGCGCTCCCGACGATGCGCGGCGCCGGCCGCGATCCGATCGGCCTCGGCAGGGCCCGCGGCGTCGAAGCGATCGGCATAGTCGAGGGCGAGCTCGTTGAGGGCGGCGCGGCTCTGGGCCGAGAGCAGCAGCACCTCGGGCGCGCGGGCCGCGGAGGCCGGCGTGGCCACCGGGGCCGGATCGGTCAGCACGACGTGGGCGTTGGTGCCGCCGAAGCCGAAGGAGTTCACGCCGGCGAAGCGCTGACGCGCGCCGCGCGGAATCGCCAGCGCCGTCTGCACCACGTGCAGGTTCATCTCGGCGAAGGGGATGTCGGGGTTGAGCTCGGCCGAGTGCAGCGACGGCGGCACCAGGTCGTGCTCGAGGGCGAGGCTCGCCTTGAGCAGGCCGGCGAGGCCGGAGACCGGCTCGGTGTGCCCGATGTTGGTCTTGATCGAGCCGATCGGCAGCGGGCTTTTGCGGCCCTTGCCGATCTTGCCGCCGATGGCGGAGGCCTCGATCGGGTCGCCCACCGGCGTGCCGGTGCCGTGGGCCTCCATGAAGGCCATTTCGTCGAGGTCGATCTCGGCCTCGCGGTAGACCTGCTCCAGCAGCGCGCCCTGCGCGTAGCCCGACGGCAGCGAGATGCCGGTGGTGCGCCCGTCCGAGTTCACGCCGGACGCGGCGATCACGCCGCGCACGGTCGATCCGCCGCGCCGCGCGGCCTCCGCCGATTGCAGCACGAGCACCACGCCGCCCTCCGAGCGGACGTAGCCGTCGGCAGAGGCCGAGAAGGCCTGGCACAGCCCGGTGCGCGACAGCATCTGCGCATTGGAGAAGCAGATGAAGTTGAAGGGGCTCGCCAGCACGTTGACGCCGGCCACGACCGCGGTGTCGACGCGGCCGGACCGGATTGCGGCGACCGCGTTGTCGAGGGCGACCAGGGAGGACGAGCAGGCGGTGTCGACGGTGAAGCTCGGACCCTTGAAGTCGA
Organism: Methylobacterium sp. J-059; assembly: GCF_022829485.1. NCBI lineage: Bacteria > Pseudomonadati > Pseudomonadota > Alphaproteobacteria > Hyphomicrobiales > Methylobacteriaceae > Methylobacterium > Methylobacterium sp. J-059. The sequence goes on along the minus strand of NZ_JAKSYA010000108.1, from coordinate 37,155 downwards.
AGATGTACGAGATCCGGTTCGACAGGATCGAGAGCGTGTTGCCGGTCGCCGCGTAGGCATCGCCCGACGGCACGTCGAGGATGCGCAGGTTGCCGTAATCGAGCGACGAGGCGCCGACGTACACGCCGATCGGGCTGCCGGCGACGCTCGAGGGGCGCATGCCCGCATCTTCCAGCGCCTCCCAAGTCAGCTCGAGCAGGAGCCGCTGCTGCGGATCCATCTGCTCGGCCTCGCGCGGCGAGATGCCGAACACCGCCGGGTCGAACGACCAGATGTCGTCGAGGACGCCGGCGGCCCAGGTGTAGCTCTTGCCGCGCTCCTGCGCCCGCGGATGCCCGAAGCGGTCCAGGGACCAGCGGTCCCCGGGAATGCGGCCGACGGCGCAGCGCGCCTCCGTCAGGAGCTGCCAGAGACCGTCGACGCTCGGCGCGCCGGGGAGCCGGCAGGCGCGACCGACGATCGCGATGTCAGTACGTTGTGTCACGTTTGATTCGCACACGCTCGTTAACGGAAAAACGGTTCAGTCGCCGGCAAGACAGCCCCCGGGCCGATGCTTAGTATGGCGCTAAATCGCTGTCCAACCTGAGGAAGGGACGACGGCATCGAAGTGGCCGATTTGCGGTCGGCTGTGGCGAATGTTCATCAACCTAAGCTTTGCCGCACACTGATATCACCCCGCATCTGAGCCGATGAAACCGGGTGAATTTGTGTTGAGAGCGCTGCATCATTGCCGCACGTCGCAACGACGTGCCGCCTGTCCCCAGGTCGGCGATGCGATCGCCATCGCGGGACGCGGATTGCCGGCTCAATCCAGCCGCGCTCGGCGATCGAACGCACGCCCCACGCCGGCGTAGCGGAAGCCGAGGCGCTCGACGTCCTGCACGCGATAGACGTTGCGAAGGTCGACGAGGACCGGCTCGGCCATGGTGGCGCGTAGGCGTTCGAGATCGAGCGCCCGGAACGCGTTCCACTCGGTCACCAGCACCAGGGCGTCGGCGCCCTCCGCGCAGGAATAGGGATCCTCGGCGTAGGCGATGTCGGGCAGGAGCGAGCGGGCCTGTTCCATCCCCTCGGGATCGTAGGCGCGCACGGTGGCGCCGGCATCCTGCAACCCCGCGACGATGGCGAGCGAGGGCGCATCGCGCATGTCGTCGGTGTTCGGCTTGAAGGTGAGGCCGAGCAGCGCGATCGTCTTGCCCCGCACCGAGCCGCCGCAGGCCTGGATCACCTTGCGCGCCATCGCGCGCTTCCGCTGGTCGTTGACCGCGACCACGGTCTCGACGATCCGCATCGGCGTGCCAGCGTCCTGCGCGGTCTTCACCAGCGCCAGCGTGTCCTTGGGGAAGCACGAGCCGCCGTAGCCCGGCCCGGCATGCAGGAACTTCGCGCCGATGCGGTTGTCGAGGCCGATCCCGCGGGCGACCTCCTGCACGTCGGCACCGACCCGCTCGCACAGGTCGGCGATCTCGTTGATGAAGGTGATCTTGGTGGCCAGGAACGCGTTGGCGGCGTACTTGGTCAGCTCGGCCGTGCGCCGTCCGGTGACCAGGATCGGCGCGGCGTTGAGGTAGAGCGGGCGGTAGACCTCGCGCATCACGCCTTCGGCGCGCGCGTCGTCGGTGCCGATGACGATGCGGTCGGGCCGCTTGAAGTCGTCGATCGCCGCACCCTCGCGCAGGAACTCGGGGTTGGACACGACCCCAAAGGCGGCATCGGGCCGCGCCTCGCGGATGATGCGCTCGACCTCGTCGCCGGTGCCGACCGGCACCGTCGATTTGGTGACGATCACCGTGTAGCCGGTGAGCGCGGCGGCGATCTCGCGGGCGGCCGCGTAGACGTAGCTCAGGTCGGCGAACCCGTCGCCGCGGCGCGACGGCGTGCCGACCGCGATGAACACCGCATCCGCCTCGGCCACCGCCGCAGCGAGGTCCAGCCCGAAGCCGAGCCGGCCGCTGCGCACGTTCTCGGCGACCAGCGCCTCGAGGCCCGGCTCGTAGATCGGCATGCGACCGGCGCGCAGCGCCTCGATCTTGGCCGGGTCCTTGTCCAGGCACACCACCTCGTGCCCGAAATCGGCAAAGCAGGTCCCGGAGACGAGGCCGACATACCCCGACCCGACCATGACGATTCGCATGCAACCTCCGTCGTCGGCTCGGACACGCGCTCATTTCGCGGCGCACCATAATCGGGAAACCGTCGCGCGTCGAATACCCCCGGTCCGGCGACCGCGCCCGCCAAGGTCACGGAAGTGCGTCGTTTCTTTGCGCAAGGCGGCGCTACACGCGCCGAGCCGGCGGTTAAAGACGGTAATGTGCCGAATTGCGCGAAAGGTTGACGTTGTAATAGGGGTCGGCCTTCAGTTCTGCGCCCCAGCGCTCCAGCATGGTGTTCGCCTCGCCTTCGAAGCGCGCGCGCTTCTCGGGCGTGTCTTCGCGCCCACGGCTCTTCGACTCGTGGTGGACGAGCCTGGAAAACGGCGTCCACACGATTCGATAGCCGGCCGCCCGGATGCGCAGGCACAGATCCACGTCGTTAAACGCCACCTTCAGGCGCTCGGCATCGAACCCGCCGACCGCCCGGAACACCTCCGCTCGCATGGCGAGGCAGGCTCCGGTCACCGCCGAGACCTCGCGCGCCTGGACCATGCGTCCGAAATAGCCGAAATCTTCGTCAGCGACCCCGTGATGCGAATGGCTTGCGACGCCGCCGATGCCGAGAACCACGCCGCCATGCTGCACCGTCCCGTCCGGATAGAGCAGCTTCGCGCCGACCGCGCCGACTGTGGGATCGAGGGCGGTCGCCACGAGTTCGCGCATCCAGCCCGGCTCGATCACCTCGACGTCGTTGTTGAGGAACAGCAGCACGGGGCCGGTCGCCGCGGCGGCGCCGCGGTTCGATAGGTCGGAGAAGTTGAAGGCCCCCGGCGACGGCAGCACGCGCAGGCGCGGCTCACGGGCGTAGGCGGAAAACAGCGCGGCCGACTCCGGCTCGCGGCTATCGTTGTCAATCACGACGATTTCGATGTCGGGATAGTCGGTACCCGTGAACAGGCCGTCCAGGGTGACGCTCAGGAGCTCCGCCCGGTCCCGCGTCGGAATAATCACCGAGACGCGGGGTGGCGGCGTCGGCATCGGCCGGACGAGGCGGTTGAAGCCCAATGGTCCGCGTTCGGCCCGTGCCCCCCAGGGAGCGACGATCTCGGCGAGCGCGGTCAGGCGCGCGGCCTCGGCCTGGGCGAGGGACCGATCCGAGAACGTTCCCGAGCCGGTCGCCGCACGCCAATGATACAGCACAGCGGGAATATGGCGGATGCGGGAGGGATCGAGGCCATCGGTGAGGCGCAGCAGCAGATCGTGGTCCTGGCTGCCCTCGAACCCCGGACGCAGGCCGCCGACGGCCCGGAGCGCTTCCGTGCGGATCACCGTGAGGTGGTTGACGTAGTTCTGCCCGTACAGGAGCTCGCGGTCGAAATCCGGCTTGAAGTGTGGCTCGAAGCGGCGTCCGCCCGCATCGATCTTGTCCTCGTCGCTGTAGATCAGCACGAGGCGGGGGTCGGCGCGGATCACCCGCGCGACCTCGTAGAGCGCCTCAACGGGCAGCGCATCGTCGTGGTCGAGGAAGGCGGTGAAGGTTCCCGCGGCCATCGCAATCGCATCGTTTGTCGCTCGGGCGATGTGCCCGTTCTTGGAGCGGCGCTTGACCTTGATGCGTGGGTCCGCGGCGGCCTGCCGGGCGAGCAAAGCCGGGATCGCCGGGTCGGTCGAGGCGTCGTCGACGATGCACAGCTCCCAATGCGGGTAGAGCTGGTCGCAGACCGAGCGGAGCGCAGCGCGCAGCACCCGCGGCGACGGATCGTGCACCGGCATTGCCACCGAGATCAGGGGTGGATCGTCCCAGGCGAGGATCTCGGCGCGGATGCGGCGGCGGTCGGCCGGGCTCAAGGTGGCGCGGCGGCGAATCCAGGCCGGGTAGCCGCTCTCGGTGCGGTAGCGCAGGGCCCGGTCAAGGAAGCTGCGCCCGCGCACCCGCTTGCCGACGCTCCGCCAGTACACCGCCCAGAAGGTGAGCTCGGGCGAACGGAATAGGGCACGGGCGATCAATGGCAGCCGACCCCGGCGGTGGATGGCGATGCGGTTCGGCGTAGGCGCCCGCCCGCCCGCCAGCGCAGCGATCCGCAGAGCGCGCGCGGCAGCCGGCAACTGGCCGGTCCAGGCAAACACGCCGCCACCGAGGGGCTCGTCGGCCAGCGGCGTGCTGGCGCGGCCTTCCTCGGCCACGAGCACGCTCATCAGCATGCGCGCGTCGCGGGCCGCCCCTGGATCGTCGGTCAGGGTGATGGTGACCCAAGTTCCCGCGAGGTCGAGCCCAGAGAGGTCGATGCGCAGCCCGTTCGCGTCGTGGGCCACACTCAGGCGCTGCGGGGAACGGCGGCCGCTGGTAAGTATCGCCTCGACCTTGCTCACGTCATTCGGTCCAGTACTTCGCCAACGACATCAGCACGGCGTCGGACATCGCGACGTCGAACACCAGCATGTCATCGACGGCCCGCACGCCGCGCAGGCGTTCGGCAAGCGCCAGGGTTTCGGCCGGAACCGGCGTCGGAACCGGGACCGGCACCGTGCCCGCGAGGCCGAGCCGGTCGAGAAGGGTGGAGGCGAAAGCGTCGAAATAGGTCCGGTGTCCGACGATGCCGACGCGAGCGAGGATCTCGATCGCGACGATGGAGTTGCCCGGATGCACCCGGTCGTCGGGCAGGCGAGTACCGAGCTGGCGCGACAGCGGGTTGTAGAGCAGGTGGTAGGCCGGCTGGGGCAGCATGCGGAAGAAGCGCTTGAGGCTTTTCACGTCGGTGTAGTCGTAGCCCCCGGCAAACAGCGACGCCTCGGCGTAGCGCCCGATGCGCCAGCCTTCCGCGTCCTTGGCCGCCGCATCCGCCCGTTCCTTGAGCCACAGCATCCTCGTCGCCATCTCGACATAGGGATCCTGCACCAGGATCGCCGAGAGCATCCGGTCGGGGGGGAAATACTGCTCGTAGCGCGGCACGACGACCGCGCCGGACAGAAGTTGCGAGGTCGGCAGCGGGTTTCCGAAAATGCTCGATAGGATCTCGTCGGAGAGTCGGTGGAGATTGAAGTAGGAACTCCGGAAATACGGGAACAGCGCGTTCTGGATCGCGACCTCCGGATGGATGCCGGTGTTGATCAGCATCACACGGCGGTCGACGAGGTCTTCATCTGGGATGCGCCGGTGCACGAGCACGTTGGTGTCGGCATCGTACAGGTTGAGGCGGGGCATCTCCGAGAGACCCGGCACCACGGCGTCGTTCAGCTCGAATACGCATTGCCCGGTGGAATGCCATCCGTTCTGGCGAAACGGGTCGTGGACGATGCTCGCGGGCACATCGGTCAGGCGCAGGCCGTCGACGGACACGACGACCCGGCTGATCGCCAGCGGATTGTCAGGAACGATCCATCCGCGGATGCAGTGCTGCGTATCGAAGTCAATGTAGAACCGCATGTCGCATCGCTGCCGCGCCCAGTCCGGGCCCCAGTCCGGCGCGCCGATCCAGGCCCACCGAAATCGGGCCATAGCGCATTTTCGCACGCCCGTGCAGCGCCGGTTCATCCGAGCCCGGGGTAATCGCCCGAAAGCGCTCACCCTTGTTTTCCTGGCGCAAGCACCGGCGGCGGCCTCGGCGAGCACTTCGCTCGACGCCCGAGATGAAATCCGTCCTTCCGGGCACGCTCCACGGAGCGCTTTTCGCGCTCGGTATACAGGGCGCTCGCCTCGAGCAGTGGCCGGCTGGCATTTGGGCTTGCCGACTATGGGAACGAACTTCGCGGCGCGCTGCGGCTTGCGCCGCCCCACGGCGGAGGCTATAGGCCCCCTACACCGAAGCGAAACGGCTTCGGCGAGGGCGCGTAGCTCAGCGGGAGAGCACTTCCTTGACATGGAAGGGGTCACAGGTTCGATCCCTGTCGCGCCCACCATTCCGCTTTCGTGGAATGATCGACGAACGAAGCGAGGGCTCCGCAGGGGGCCCTTTTTTCTTGGCCGAGGCGTCGTTTCGGACACGTTCCCAGGAGGACGCCGACGATCGCTCATCCCGACATGCGATCGGCTCGACGCACCTGGGGTGCATCGAGCCGGATCCTATCGCGGGGATCGAGCCGACCCGACCCGTCGCGAACGCTCAATCGTCGTCGTCTTCCTCGACGTCGACGAGATCGGTGGTGTCGTCGTCCTCGTCGTCGACCACGAGGGTGTCGTCGTCGGCGGTTTCGCCGTCGGCATCCGGCTCGATGACGTCGTCGCCCTCGGTGTCCGTGTCGGTATCCTTCTCGGTCTCCTCGGCCTCGACCTCGTCGAGGGAGACCAGTTCCGGACCGGCGGCATCGGCCTCGTCGTCGTCGGCGACCGGATCCTTGCGGGCGGCGATCGGCGCGGACCGGCTGGCGAAGGGGGTGAGGGCGGCGGTCGGGACGACCTCGCCGGAATAGGGGGAAACCACCGGATCACGACCGAGGTCGTAGAACTTCCTGCCGGTCGTCGGGCAGATCCGTTTGGTACCGAGTTCGGGACGAGCCACGTGCGCCTTCCTGTGTCAGTGCGATCAAGCCCCGTGATGTCGCGGGTTTTCGCGCGGTGTCAATTCATGTCGCTCGATGCGCGCATGGCGGCCCTGCATCGAAGACCGGAAAAAAGCAGTCCGGAACGCTGTCGGCGTCCCGCTCGTTCGGTCTCCACATCCAAGGAGACCAACGCTCATGAAGATCGCCATCCTCGCCGGCCTGCTCGCCCTCGGCGCGCTCGCCCAATCCGCACCGGCCGAGGCCAAGGGCTGCATCAAGGGTGCCATCGTCGGCGGCGTCGCGGGCCATATGGCCGGCCACGGCAAGATGGGTGCGGCCGCGGGCTGCGCCGTCGGGCACCACAACGCCAACAAGAAGCGCTGAGGGTTTCGTAGCGCTCGGCCCCGCCGTTTCTCGAGGCGGCGGGGCTGCGAGCGCACATGCCGGGCCGGGTGGCCTGGCGCATCAAGCACGCGAACGCCGACGAGAAGGGAAAGGTGGGTCCCAGGGCCGAAGCCCCGGGTTCTGTTTCGACGGTTACCCTACCGCAAGATGCTTACGCCGCGAGGCGGGCATCCATGACAACGTTATCGTTGGCATTTAGGATTTGGTCAGGTGCCCGAAACGGGGGTTGCCCGCGTCGAACCGGTCGAGTCCCTACCGACAGTCGCATCGTACCTCACCGGAGTGAAGCTGAACTCGCGATCCCTTTACCGCCCAGTCGAACCTATTTCGCCCCCATCAGAAACGCAGCTCCATGAGGCGTCGCCCGCTGCGTTCGTGGTGGAGGCGCCGGAGTACTGCCCTCCGGGTCCTGAAACGTTATTACGAACCGGTCATCAACCGCATCCCTGATATAGCCGGTCCCCGGCCGAAAATCCAGATCCCTCGTGCGGCGGCGTGCGGCCTCGCCTTAACCGTTCGCTCACCCCGATGCGCGACGAGCCGGCCGTGGCTTCTCGCGAACAGAGGTTCTTGGATGACCGACACGATTGGGATCGCCGGCGACCGCATCCGCTCCATCATCGAGCGGGTCGAGCAGGTCGACGAGGAGATCAAGGCGCTGATGGAGGCGAAGAAGGAGATCTTCGCCGAGGCCAAGGGTGAGGGCCTCGACGTGAAGATCCTTAAGGAGATCATCCGCCTGCGCAAGCTCGACCAGGATGCGCGCGACGAGCACGAGACGCTGCTCGACGTCTACATGCGGGCCATGGACGCTCCCGCCCCGAAGCCCGAGGCGATGGCAGCCTGACGTCGCGCGATCGGTCGCTCCGACGGGGCCCGCCGCCGGCGCGCCCCGTCGGATCAGGCCCCGCTCAGCACCTTCTCGGCACTGCGCAGGCTGAGAGCCATGATGGTCAGGGCCGGGTTCGCCGCGAGCGAGCTCGGGAAGGTGGAGCCGTCGCAGATCCACAGGTTCGGGACCTCGAAGGATTTCCCGAACGGGTCCACGACCGCGTTGTCGCCGTCATGCCCCATGCGGCAGGTGCCGATGGTGTGGGCGACCCGGTCAAGCGCCCAGATGTCGCGGGCGCCGGCCCGCGTCCACAGGTCGATCATCAGCTTCGTCGCGTGGGCGTTCAGCCGCTCCTCGTTGTGGCCGTAGCCGAAATCGATCGTCGCCTTGCCCATGCCCAGGGCGTCGGTCTCGTCGGAGAGCGTCAGCCGGTTGGCATCGCACGGCAGGGTCTCGCCGTTGATGCCGATGCCGGCGACGTGGTTGTAGTCCGCCAGGTAGTCGCCGAGCGCCTTGCCCCAGAGCTTGCGGCCTCGGGCCACCGAGTTGGCGAAGGTCAGCGGCGCGACGCCGAGGCTCTGGACGAGGTAGCCGCCGACGAAGTCGGCGTCCTTCGGCCGGATCATGTCCTCGGTGATCAACGATGACGGGTAGCCCCGGTTGGGCCGCGTCTCGGCGTCGAACGTGCCCCAGACCTGGGTCGCGACGTGGCCCATGTAGTTGCGCCCGACCTGCCCGCTGCCGTTGGCCAGCCCCGTATGCAGCAGCAGCCGCGCGGTCTCGACCGAGCCGGCGCAGAGGAACACCTGCGCGCAACGCTGGCGGCGGTCGACGCCGCCCTGCCGGTAGACCACCGCGGTGATCCGGCCGTCGCGATCGCGCTCGAACCCGTGGGCCCGCGCCTCGGACCGGATCTCGGCGCCGTGGGCCACCGCCAGGGGCAGGTAGGTCACGTCCATGCTGGTCTTGGCGCCGTTGCGGCAGCCCTGGTGGCAGTAGCCGCAATTGATGCAGGCCGGGCGCAAGCCCCCGCCCTCCTGCGCGAAGTCGCGGGAGACCACGGCCGCGGGCGCATCGGTCGCGCGGATGCCCGCACCCTCGCAGGCCTGCGCCATGATTTGCGCCGACGCGTTGCGGGGCACCGGCGCGAGGGGGTAGCGACGGCTCGCGTCCCACGGATAGCTCTGCGGGCCGGAGACGCCGATGAAGGCCTCGACGCGCTCGTAGAACGGCAGCAGCTCGTCGTAGCTCACCGGCCAGTCAACGCCCTCGCCGGTCTCGGTGCGGATCATCAAATCGCGCTGGTCGGCGCGCGGGCAGAACGCGCCCCAGTGCAGGGTCGAGCCGCCGACGCCCGTGCCGCTGTTGTTGCCGCCGAAGGCTTCCGGGGTCGAGCCGCCGCTCAGGCGCTCGTCGGTCCAGTAGATTTCGTCGGCGAGTGTCTCGTCGAAGGCGAAGCCCTTGGGGTCGAAGTTCGGGCCGGCCTCGAGGGCGACGACGCGCGATCCGGCGGCGGCGAGGCGCGCCATCAGCGGCGCGCCGCCGGCACCGGTGCCGATCACCACCGCATCGACGACCTCGTCGGTCGCGTAGCGCGTCATGGAATCGAGGTTCATCGTCCGTCCCCACCCTGCGCGACGGGCTCCCAGCCCTCGCGCTCGCCCAATCCGATCTTGGTGAAGCCCACCGGCTGCGCACCGTCGCCGCCCGCACCGATGCCGGAGAACCCGATCCAGGCGAGCGCCGCCGGATGGGCGAGCCAAGTGCGCACCACGTCGGCGCGCAGGTCCTCGAACCAGACGGTCAGCTGCTCCGGCGCGAAGCCGAGCGCCGATCCGCCCGGCAGGACGCCCTTCTCGATCGCCCGGAGCAGGTCGTCCTGCGCCGCGCCGTCGAGGGCGAGGAAGCGCCGACCGTCGGCGCCCGCCGCGGCATCGAGGCTGCGAAGCGCGGTCTTGTAGGCCGATGCGTCCGGCGGCAGGGCGGAGAACCGCCAGCCGTCGCCCCGGCCGCTCGCGAGCCGCGCGTCGATGCGGGCAGCGAGGTCGATCCCGGCGGCCTGCGGCAGGACGCGGGCGACGAGGGCGCGCAGGATCGCGAGCTCGATCGCGTCGAGGGCCCGCGGTCGATAGCCGGGATCGTCGGGCTCGGCCCGCGCGTGCAAGGCGTCGCGCAGGCGGCTGTTGACCCGGTCCGACACGATGAGTCTCGCATACGCCGCGTCGATCACAGGTGCCTCGGCAAACGTCGTGTCGGGTGCGGCCGCGTGGGCGCGGATCAGGTCGGCGACCGCGTCGGGCCGCTCGATCGGCAGCAGATGGCCGGCGCCGTCGAGGGTGACACGGCGCGATAGACCGAGATGCGGCGCCATCAGCGCGGCCTGCGCCTCCGGCCCGAGGTCGCCGTCCTCGCCCCCGGCGAGGATCAGGGCCGGGGTGCGCAGGATGCCGATGCGCTCGCACCAATCTTCGCGGCTTCCATCGCTGAGCCAGGCCCGCCAGGCCGCCGGCGCGGTGCGCAGCACGTCGGCGACCGCGGCTTCGGCGCGTTCGGCGGGGAGGGGAGAGCCGACGTTGCTCTCGATGAAGACCTGAGCTTCCGCCTGCCGGGTCGCCGCGTCGGCTCCGATCCAGGCGATCATCGTCTCGCGGCGCGCCTCTTCCATCGGCTCGGGGCTCGGCGGCGATCCCGCGAGCAGCACGAGGCCGGAGAGACCGTCCAGCCCCGCCTCGCCGTCCTCGGCACGGCGGGCCAGCGCGAGCGCCACCTTGGCACCCATGCTGTGCCCGGCGATCAGCCAGCGCGCCGGGGCCGCCGCACGGATCTTGCCCGCGACGTGATCGGCCATCGCCGCGACGTCGTAGCCCGGCACGTCGGCGGCGTCGCCGAAGCCGGGGAGGTCGATCGGGACGCACGCGACCGCGGCGCCGAGGCGATCGGCGACCTGCGCCCATTCCCGTGCGCTGCCGCCGAGGAAGTGCAGGCAGAACAAGGTCGGCGGCGGGGAGGGGGCGGACGGGACGTTCGGGCTCATGCCAGCAAAGTTGCGCGGGACGCCCGGCAATCAAGCGACCTAATTGCCGCGCTTGGCGCCGAATGCGGCGCGCGATGCCCCGCGCGACGTGGACCCGTGGCGCGGGGCCCGCCGCCGCCGGCACGGCGATGGCCGACACCCGGGGGATCGACCGCCGGAACGACCCGAGACCGTGCACCGGGTCGACCCGATCCGCGCGCAGCCGTAAGCAGAGCGGGCTGCGATCCGAAGAAGAAGCCAAGCCCGATGATCCCGACCCTCGACCAGGTTCCCGACGGCCTCGCCACCCGCCACGACCGCTACGCAGACGCGCATATCCGCGCCACGCTGCGGGCGACGCGCACCATCGCCCTGGTCGGCGCCTCGGCCAATCCGGCGCGTCCGAGCTGGATCGTGCTGAAGTACCTGCTCGATCGCGGCTACGCGGTGACGCCGGTCAATCCGGGGCTCGCCGGGCAGACGCTGCTCGGGCGCCCGGTGGCCGCGTCCATCGCCGAGATCGGCAAACCGATCGACATGGTCGAGATCTTCCGCAACTCCGCCGCCGCCGGCGGCCTCGCCGACGAGGCCTTGGCCCTGGACCCGCTGCCGAAGACGATCTGGATGCAGCTCGGCGTGCGCGACGACGCGGCCGCCGCCCGCGCCGAGGCGCGCGGCGTCACCGTGATCATGAACCGCTGCCCGAAGATCGAGTACGGCCGCCTGTCCGGCGAGATCGGCTGGACCGGCGTCAACTCGCGGATCATCAGCGCGAAGAAGCCGGTGCTCGCGGCCAAGGGCGTGCAGAAGTTCACCATCGCCCCGCGCGGCGGCGGAACGGATTGAAACGCTGCGTCCGCAGCCGGCGTAACGGCACCGGTTCCCTCCTTGCGGTATCCTAATACCACAAGGCCGAACCCCTTCCAGAACTTCGCTTTTCGGACGATGCGCGCCCGTGAAACGGCTTGACCTCGACCCTCGGCCCGTCTATCCAGCGCCCAACGCCGCCGCGTCCCCCGACGCGGCGGCGGCTCGTTTTTCGATACACCACCGAGCGCCAACGGAATTCGGCTTATGAAAACCTTTTCGCTGAAGCCCGCCGACGTCGACAAGAAGTGGATCGTGATCGACGCGGAGGGCCTCGTCGTCGGCCGTCTGGCTTCGATCATCGCCCTGCGTCTGCGTGGCAAGCACAAGCCCGCCTACACCCCCCACGTCGATTGCGGCGACAACGTCATCGTCATCAACGCCGACAAGGTGAAGTTCACCGGGCGCAAATACGTCCAGAAGGTGTACTACCACCACACCGGCTTCCCCGGCGGCATCAAGGAGCGGTCGGCTAAGTTCATCCTCGAAGGGCGCTTCCCCGAGCGCGTCGTGGAGAAGGCCGTCGAGCGCATGCTGCCCCGCGGCCCGCTGTTCCGCCAGATCATGGGCAACCTCCGGGTCTACAAGGGCACCAGCCACCCGCACGAGGCCCAGCAGCCGCAGACGTTCGACGTCGGCGTCCTCAACCGCAAGAACGTGAGCGCTTAAGATGGCGACGCTTCAGTCCCTCTCCGACCTCAACCGGTCGAACGCCGGCGGCCTCGACAACGAGCACGCCGCCCCCGTCCACGTCCAGAAGCTCGACGCCCAGGGCCGCGCCTACGCCACCGGCAAGCGCAAGGACGCGGTCGCCCGCGTCTGGATCCGCCCCGGCACCGGCAAGGTTGTCATCAACAAGCGCGCGGTCGAGGTGTACTTCGCCCGCCCCGTCCTGCGGATGATCCTGCGCCAGCCGCTCACGGTGGCCAACCGCGTCGACCAGTACGACATCACCGTCACGGTCGCCGGCGGCGGCCTCTCGGGCCAAGCCGGCGCGGTGCGCCACGGCCTCTCGAAGGCGCTGACCTACTACGAGCCGGAGCTGCGCGCGCCGCTGAAGCGCGAGGGCTTCCTCACCCGCGACAGCCGCGTGGTCGAGCGCAAGAAGTACGGCCGCAAGAAGGCCCGCCGCAGCTTCCAGTTCTCGAAGCGCTGATCGGCCCGGTCGGACAAAGGAAAAGGCGGCTCCTCGCGGAGCCGCCTTTTTTCTTGGTTTGGTCGAACCGCCGGCTCGCTTATCGCGCGGCGCTTCGAAGGGCGTCCGATGGAGCAGGCCGTCGAACCACTCCGTTTCAGGCGTGGACGGCCTTCTCCAGCTCGGCCTTGGACATCTTCGAGCGCCCGGCGACCTTCTGCGCCTTGGCCTTCTTCATTAGGTCGGCCTTGGTCTCGCCGGAGGCGGACTTGCGCGCCGCGGCGGCCTTCTTCGCCACGTCCTTCGGCTGCTTCGAGAACTGCTTGCCCTTGGCCGTGTCGCTGCGCTTCTTCTCGGTCGAGCGGTCGTACTGCTCGTCGGAGACCGCCTCGCGCGCCTTCTTCGGGAGGTAGCGTTCCCCGGTCTTGCCGCTCTCCTTGCCGGACTTCGTGTCCCACGCCTCGTCGGTCCACTGCTTGAGATGGTTGTCGTCGGTCTTCTTGCCGGCATAGCCGCCGCCGGCCTTCTTGTATTCCTGGGTCGCGAGCTGAGCCTTGCGGGCCGACCATTGACCGGCCTTTCCGCCCTTGTCGCTCTTCGTGACCTTGTCCTTGGTCTTCTCCCAAAGCTTGGGATCGGTCTTCTTCGCGGTCTCGGACATCGCTCGATCACCCGTCGTCGTGGATTTTGCCAACAACGAGAGCACGCCGGCCCCGTTCCGGCGGTGATGCGATGGCCTGTTGATGACGCCCGGCATTGACAGGCCGGCACGCACCGGCCACCTCCCGCACCGCGACACGACGCCCCGGCGGCGGCCGGATTCGAGGGTGCGACGACGATGGCGGGCGAGAACCACAAGCCGACGGTGTTCATCGACGGCGAGGCCGGCACCACCGGGCTCGGCATCCGCGAGCGCCTGGAGCGCGACGGCAAGGTGACCCTGCGCAGCATCGCGCATGCCGACCGCAAGGATGCCGGCGTGAAGCGGGCGCTGCTCGCCGAGGTCGACCTCGTGGTGCTCTGCCTGCCGGACGACGCCGCCCGCGAGACGGTGGCGCTCTGCGACGCGCTGCCCGGCGGCGGCCCCCGCGTGCTCGATGCCAGCACCGCCCACCGCGTCGCGGCGGGCTGGACCTACGGCTTCGCCGAGATGGCCCCGGGGCAGGCGGAGGCGATCGCCGCCGCGCGCCGGGTCGCCAACCCCGGGTGCTATCCCACCGGCGCGATCGCGCTGCTGCGGCCCCTGGTCGAGGGCGGCCAGATCCCGTCCGACTTCCCCGTCAGCATCAACGCGGTCAGCGGCTACAGCGGCGGCGGCAAGAGCATGATCGAGGCCTACGAGGCCGGCTCCGCGGCCCCGTTCCTGCTCTACGGCCTCGGCTTCGCGCACAAGCACCTGCCGGAGACGCAGGCCTATTCCCGGCTCACCGCCCGGCCGATCTTCATCCCGTCCGTCGGCGCGTTCCGGCAGGGCATGCTGGTCTCGATCCCGCTCCATCTCGACGCGTTGCCGGGCCGTCCGTCCGCCGGCGATCTCGAGGACGCGCTCGCGCGCTGGTACGCGGGGCAGGCGCTGGTGCAGGTGGTGATCGGCGCCACCACCGGCGCGCACAAGGAGCAGATCGAGCCGGAGGCGTTGAACGACACCGACCGCCTCGAGCTGCGGGTGTTCGGCTCGGCCGAGCACCGTCAGGCGGTGCTGGTCGCGCGCCTCGACAACCTCGGCAAGGGCGCCTCCGGGGCGGCGGTGCAGAACATCGGCCTGATGCTCGGGCTCGGCGCCTGAGCCGCCATCCGGCGCATTGACGTGGCCCGACGGCCCGCGAACAATCGGGCATCGGCAACAGGAGACCGTTCCAGCATGACCGAGACGCGCCCACCGCTGCCGCCGTTCGACGCCTTGTCCGCGGCGAAGAAGGCGCGCGGCGCCGAGGATGCCTGGAACACCCGCGATCCCGAGCGGGTGTCGCTCGCCTACACCCCCGACAGCTGGTGGCGGAACCGTTCCGAGTTCCTGACCGGGCGGCCGGCGATCGTCGCGTTCCTGACGCGCAAGTGGGAGCGCGAGCGCGAGTACCGCCTGATCAAGGAGGTCTGGGCCTTCCACGAGAACCGGATCGCGGCGCGCTTCGCCTACGAATGGCACGACGCGTCCGGGCAGTGGTTCCGCTCGCACGGCAACGAGCAGTGGGAATTCACCGAAACGGGCCTGATGCGCCGCCGCGAGGCCAGCATCAACGACCTCGCGATCGACGCGTCCGAGCGCAAGTTCCACTGGCCGCAAGGACCGCGCCCGGCCGACCATCCGGGCCTGAGCGACCTCGGCCTGTGACCGCGTTTCGCGGTTCGCCCGCGTTCCTGTAGAAGCCCGCGCGTCGCGATGCCGGCGCGAAAGGATGCCGATGACCGAACTGCCCAACGTGCACGTCCGTGCCGAAGTCCTGGCCCAGGCGCTGCCCCACATGCAGCGCTACGACCAGGAGATCGTGGTCATCAAGTATGGCGGGCACGCCATGGGCGACGCTTCGGCGGCCGAGGACTTCGCCGAGGACATCGTGCTGCTCGAGCAGTCGGGCGTGAAGCCGATCGTCGTCCACGGCGGCGGCCCGCAGATCGGCCGGATGCTCGACCGGCTCGGCATCCAATCCGAGTTCCGCGGCGGCCTTCGCGTCACCGACGAGGCCACCGTCGAGGTGGTCGAGATGGTTTTGGCCGGGTCGATCAACAAGCAGATCGTCGGCTGGATCTCGGCCGAGGGCGGCCGGGCGATCGGCCTGTGCGGCAAGGACGGGAACATGGTCCGCGCCAAGCGGGCGTCGAAGACCGTGATGGACCCCGAGAGCCGGGAGATGCAGACGGTGGACCTCGGCCTCGTCGGCGAGCCCGAGCATGTCGAGCGCGGCGTCCTCGACGCGGTGCTGAAGGCGGAGCTGATCCCGGTCCTGGCGCCGGTGGCGTACGGTGCCGACGGCAAGACCTACAACGTCAACGCCGACACCTTCTCCGGCGCCATCGCCGGCGCGCTGCGGGCCAAGCGCCTGCTGCTGCTCACCGACGTGCCGGGGGTGCTCGACAAGGACAAGAACCTGATCCCGGAGCTGACGGTCGAGGATTGCCGGCGGCTCATCGCCGACGGCACCATCACCGGCGGCATGATCCCGAAGATCGAGACCTGCATCTACGCGATCGACCAGGGCGTCGAGGCGGTCGTCATCCTCGACGGCAAGGTCAACCACGCGGTGCTGCTCGAGCTCTTCACCGATTACGGCGCCGGCACCCTGATCCGCCGAAGCTGACGGACGAACGCACCATCGAAAGCGCCCGGGTCGTGCTTCGGCCCGGGCGACCGCATCGCGCCCCGCGGTCATTTTCGGAGACCGGACATCTCGAACAGAACCATACCCGGCGAGAGCCACGTGACGGCCCCGGATGCGCGCGGCTTCGACGCCGTCGACACCTGGGTGTTCGACCTCGACAACACCCTCTACCCGAGCGACGCCATGGTGTGGCCGCAGGTGGACGAACGCATCACGCTGTTCGTGATGCAGCTCTACGGCCTCGACGGGCTCTCGGCGCGCGCGCTGCAGAAGTATTTCTACCACCGCTACGGCACGACGCTGAAGGCGCTGATGGTCGAGGAGAACGTCGACCCGCACGCCTTCCTCGACTTCGCCCACGACATCGACCACGCGACGATCCGGCTCGACCCGGCTTTGGGCGACGCGATCGAGCGGCTGCCCGGGCGCAAGCTGATCCTGACGAACGGCTCCCGCAGGCACGCCGAGAACGTCGCGAAGAGCCTCGGCATCCTCGACCATTTCGAGGACGTGTTCGACATTGCCGCCGCCGACTTCGTGCCCAAGCCCGAGCGCGCGACCTACGAGCGCTTCCTCGCGCAGCATGCGGTCGACCCGACGCGGGCGGCCCTGTTCGAGGACATCGCCCGCAACCTCGCGGTGCCCCACCAGATGGGGATGGCCACCGTCCTCGTGGTTCCGGCCGCGATCGACCCCTACCGCGAGGCGTTCGAGCAGGAGGCGGTGCGGGAGGCGCATATCGACCACATCACCAACGACCTCGCCGGCTTCCTGCGCAGCTGCGTCCTGCCGGTGGCGAAGGACGCCGCGTGAGCCTCGCCGCCGCCAAGGCGCCGAGCCTCGCCGAGATCGAGGATCTGGCCCAGGCGGCCTTCGCCGCGCTGCCGGCGGAATTCCGGGCGCTGGCGAAGGACGTCCGCATCGTCGTCGACGATTTTCCCGACGACGACACGCTGACAGAAATGGCGTGCGACTCGGAGTTCGACCTGCTCGGCCTGTTCCGCGGCATCGGGCTGGCCCAGGCGGGCGAGACCGTGACGGGCCAGATGCCGAACACCGTCTGGCTCTATCGCCGGCCCCTGCTGGATTACTGGGCCGAGCACGACGAGACGCTCGGCCACCTCGTCGCCCACGTCCTGATCCACGAGATCGGCCACCATGTCGGGCTCTCGGACGCCGACATGGCCGGCATCGAGGCGGCGGCCGACCTCTGACCCGTCAGGCGCGCGGCGGCTCGCCCGGCGTCGGCAGCTTCAGGCGGCTGACCTTCGGGCGCCGCGTGCGGAACTGGCCGCGCTCGATCGCGACGAAGACCAGGATGGTGATGGCGAGCGTCGTCAGCCACCACACCACCGTGAGCCCGACGCCGATGCAGGCGATGGTGAAGGCGGCGGCGAAGCCCGCCATCGCCCCGGGCACCAGCAGCGGCACGTCGCGGCCCGCCCGGCGGATCGAGGCGTAGAGGGCGAAGGCGGCGGCGAGCGCCCCGACGACGCCGAGCTCGTACCACATGGCGAACAGCGCCGTGCTCGGGGCGTTCACCGGGATCAACCCGAAGACCCGGCCGCGCAGCGCCGTCTCGAAGCCGTGGCCGGTGATCAGCCGGACCGGCTCGGTGGTCACGATCCGCTGCCAGCTCTTCAGCGTCAGCACGCCGGGGCTGAGCGGCCCGAACAGGGCGGCGCCGATCGGTCGCGCCAGGAACGGCAGCAGCGGCGCCACGGCGAGCAGGCCGGCGGCCAGGCCCGCGGTGAGGCCGACGCCGAGGCGCGGCCGGAAGCTCGTCACGGCGAAGGCGAGGGCGCCGATCGCCAGGGCCGCGATCTGCCCGACGTTCGGCGAGACCGCAAGCGCCACGGCGACCACCACTGCGAGGCCCAGCGCCTCGCGGTCGCGCCGGCGCGAGCGCAGCCACGCCACCGAGGGCCAGAGCAGCAAGGCCAGGAGGGTGAGGCCGCGATCGAGCGCGTTGTCGTCGTCGGGCACGCCGCGCATCAGGGTGTCGCCGAACAGGCCGAGCACGATGGCGACGATCGCTGCCGCGGTGACGCCGAGCGGCAGCAGGTAGAGGTTGGCCGAGCGCATCCGGTCCGGCAGCGCCATGTAGCCGGCGAGCGTCAGCAGGATCGTCGCGACGAGGTTGGCGAAGCGCTCGGAGGCGGCGCCGGGGAACGGCGTCCAGACCAGCGACAGCGCCATCCACACCAGCACGAGCAGGCCGGCGAGGAAGGCCGGCGCGCGCAGCAGCCGGGCGCTGCCCGACAGCAGCGGGCGCTGGCGCCCGTCGATGGCGCTGGCGATGATCAGCAGCGCGACCGCGATCGGGGCGAGGATCACCGTGGCGCGGCGCGCCACCTGCGCCACCACCGGCACGATCACGAACAGCCCGAAGAACCCGACGCGGCGCAGGAGCGCGGCCGCATCGAGCGCCGGGTCGATCGTCTGGGTGGATGGGCGCGCCATGGTGCGACTCGAAACCAGCGTGACGGCGACGTGCCCGGGAAACCCGGCCGCGCCCGTCCTTGCCTTCCCGCTTAAGCAAGCCGCGCGCTAGGAGCTGTAGACGCCCGGCCACACAGGGGCGCCGACGTCGCCCGCCTCAGGCGGTCGTGACCTCCGTCCGCGGCCGGCGGCGGACCACGCGGCGACCGACGTCGGACAGCACGCGCCAGCCGCCCCAGGCGGCGAGGAACCCGAGCAGCCCGGCCACCACCCCGTCCGTCGTGGTCGGCAGCGCCGGGTCGTAATCCTGGTAGGTGGCGCGGGCGAGCGGCACGTCCGGGTCGCGGATCACGGCGGCGAGCCGCCCGAGCGGGCTCGTGGCCGAGGCCAGCGCCTGCTGCTGCGCCGAAAGCCGGGCGAGCCGCTCGATGTCGTAGCGCGCCGCCTCGCCCCGCCGCGCGACCAGGGTGTCGGGGTTGGTGCGAAGCCGGTCGACCGCCCCGTCGCGGGTGTTGCCGGTGGCCTTGGCGTCGGAATCGAGCGTCGCGATCTCGCGCTTCAGCTCGTCGAGGGCGCCGCCGAGGCGCTGGGCGTATTGCTGGGCGAATTCGGGGCCCTGCGCCGCCAGCCCGCCGCCGAGGAGGCCGAGCGCCAGACCGAGGGTGCGGAAGACACGGAACACGGCATCGCCTCGTCGAAATGGTCGTTGCAGAAGAGCACGGCGACGGCGGCAGTTCCAGAACCCGGTCGGATTCAGGCCGGCAGGGTCAGCAGGCCCGCCGCGCCGTCGACGCATCCGAAGGCCAGCCGCCCGCCCTTCGCGTCCCAGGCGAGCGCCGAGATCGCGCTGCCCTTCACCGCCGGGCGGACCAGCAGCTCCGAGGCGTCGGTGAAGCGCACGAGCAGGATGCAGCCGTCCTCGTAGCCCATCGCCAGCACCAGGGCCTTGGGGTGGAACGCGACGCGGGAGACGCGGGCCGGGCGCACCCCGCACTCCCGCGGGGCCTTGCCGGTCGGGCCCTCCTTCGAATCGAACGGCCAGACGATCGCGGCCTCCGCGCCGCTGGTGGCGAGCCAGTGCCCGTCCGACGACCACGACACCGAGCGCACCTTGGCCGGGTAGCCGGACATCCGCATGTGGCCGCGGTCCGGCTGCAGGCGCCAGCCGTGCAGCGCGTTCTCCTGCATGGTCGAGACGACGAAGCGCCCGTCGGGCGACCACGTCACGTCGATGTGCGAGCCCTTCCACTCGACCATCTCGGCCGGGGTCTCGTGGTTCGGGTACCAGAGCGAGACGCCGTTGTAGTGCGACGCCGCGAGCCGGTAGCCCTTCGGGGCGAAGGCGAGGCCGCGGGCGGTGGAGGGGGCGGTGAGGGTCCGCTCGCGCCCCTTGGCGTCGCGGGCGACCACGCTGCGCCCGGCGGCGTAGGCGACCGACCCGTCGGGGTGCAGCGCCAGCGCATCGATCCAGGCGCCGCCCTTGGCGGTGGCGACCTCGGACAGGGTGCCGTCGGCCCCGATCGCCACGACGCGCCCGTCGTCGCCGCCGGTGACGAGGCGGTTAGCATCGCCGGCGGCAGCGAGGATGCTGGCCTCGGGATGGGCGGCGAGGCGGCTCGAGGTGCCGTCGCGGCTCAGGACGATCGTGCCGTCGCCGAGCGCCAGCAGCAGCGCGTCCTTCACGAAGTGCGCGGCGACGACGTGGGCGCCCGCCTCGATCGGCGCGACGTGGGTGGTCAGCGAGGTGTTGCTCATCGGGCGACTCGATCGGAACGAAGGCGGACAGGACGGGTGCGGAACGGGATCAGGCGGCGGGCGGCTCGGGCATCATCGCGCGGTGGCGGAGCGCGAAGATCGCGGCGACCAGTGCGAGAACGCCCGATATCGCCGCCGGGATCACCAGGGCATAGAGGTCGAGGCGGGCATAGGCCACGGCGCCGGCGAGGGCGCCGACCAGGAGGGCGGCCCAGACCGCCCCGTCCCCGACCCAGCCGAAGGGCGGCCCGGTGCGGGTGAGCGCCTGCGCGATCTTCTGCCCGAGGCTGAACAGCGCCCCGGTGACGAAGGTGGTGCCGGCGCGAAACCCCTTCACCTGCGCCAGCACGGCGTTCTGCGAGCCCATCGCCACCGCCATGAAGAACGAGGCGATGCCGAGCTCCGGGATCGCGAGGCCGACGCCGAGGGCGGCCAGGATCAGCAAGGCCTCGTAGCCGAGCACCGCCGGCGTCGCCCAGGGGAAGGGGACCAGGATCGACAGCCCGCTGCCAAGGACCGCGCCGGCGAGGAACCCGCCGATCAGGACCGCCGGCAGCACCACATGCGCGAAGTCGGCGTGCCCGAGGAAGACCGAGAGCTGCGTGGTGTTACCGCTCATGAACGAGGTGTAGAGGCCGCCGAGGCGCACGAAGCCGAGGGCGTCGACGTATCCAGCGAGCGCCGTCAGCACGAGGCCGGTGCCGAGCTGCCAGGACCGGCTCACGAAACCCGATCCGGTGCGCGTTCCGTCAATACTCGGTTAACCATTCCCAGCGCCTCGTCCAGGGGCGGGCGGGCAGGGTTAAGGCTTCGCTCACCAAACCTCGGCAATTCGATGCAATCACGGCGAACGCCGGAGCACAGGGCCCCGTTGGTCTTGCGATCCGGCTGCGGGACCTTCGTTCCGCGCCGGGTGAGTTGGAGTTGCGTCATGATGTCCTTCGCCTGCGCCGCCATCGGCCTGCCGAGCTACCTCGACCGCGCGCCCACCACCGTCCTGGTGGTGGAGGACGAGCCGTTCGTCTGCGAACTGGCGGCGGAGGCGCTGCTCGACGAGGGCTACCGCGTCCTGACCGCCGCGGATGCCTGGGAAGCCGAGGCGATCCTCGCTCGGGAGACCGTCGATCTGCTCTTCACCGATATCGATCTCGCTCGCAACACGAACGGGATCACGCTGGCGCGGGCCGCCCGGGCGCATTGCCCCTCGCTCCCGGTGGTCTACACCTCCGGCGGCCGCGCCTGCCTCTCGCAGGGCGAGGCCGTCCCCGAATCGATCTTCGTGCCGAAACCCTATCGGCCGAGCCAGCTGGTCGCACTCACGAACGACATCCTGCGCAGCCACGCCCACCACGCCTGATCCCGATCCCTCGACGCACGACGCCCGGAACCCTGACGCATGCGCCTCGCTCACGCCGCCCTCCTGATGCTCGCCGCCGGCCTCGCCACGCCGGTCGAAGCCGCCTGCGACGTGAAGGGCGCCAAGATCGAGGAGACGATCGCCCGGAAGAGCGAGCTGCAGGAAGCCGCCAACAAGCAGACGGTGCGCGACCTGCGCACGCTGCGCGACGCGGCGATCGTGCTCGAAACCTATTCCTACGTCACCGAGTGCGAGCGCGTTCTGGAGATCGTGAAGACCCTGGCCGCCGACCCGGAGAAGACGATCGAGAAGGGCGACACCGACGAGGAGAAGGCCGAGGACCTGCAGGAGGCGCGCAAGCCCAAGCCCGCCTTGGAGCCGGCCGCGCCGGCCAAGCCCAAATGATCAGGCCCACATGATCACGTCCACATGATGGGGAAGCCCAGGTCGGTCCGCCTCTACCAGCCGAACCGCGCGATCCGGGCGAGCTGCGCCTTGCCGGCGGCCTCGTCCCGGCCGAGGAGCGCGACCCGCTCGGACAAGCCGTAGGCGGTCGGCGAGAACGGCAGCGACAGCAGCACGATGCCCTCGGTCCGCGATCGGTTCACCGAGGCGATCAGGCAGGCGATCACGGGATCGTCCTCGGGCGCGCCGACGCAGTCGGCCCGCGGGCTGCCGAACAGGGGCCGGTTCGGCAGCGTCAGCTGGATCGTGGTGCCGCCGCGCCGGTCGGGGGCCGGCGGCAGGCTGTAGCTGCGCACGAACAGAGCCGGGACCAGCACCAGCAGCGCCAGGACGACGAGAGCCTTGCGCATGGCCTCAGCCCGGCTCGTCGAAGCGGCTGCGGAAGAACACCTCGCGCCCGGCGCCGTCGATCACCCGCACCGCCTCCGCCGGCCCTCCCGAACGCTGCGGGACGCGGGCGCGAGCGAACAGGCGCAAGGCGCGTTCCTGCGCGCCCTCGAGCCCGGCGCTGCGCACCGAGATCCGCGTCTGGACGTCGCCCGGCTCGGGGCCGAGGACTTCAATGTGAAAGGTCTCGCGCACCGCCGTGCCTCTGCCCTAACTCGGACGCATCGTCCACCGTCGCGAGACCTTCGCCCGTGAGCCCACTCAAGATCGCTGCCGCGGTCGCCGTCTGCGCCCTGCTGTTCTGGCTCGGCCTGCGCATCACCCGCGTGATGGTCGACCTCGGCATCCGCGCCGGGCATGCCGAGGCGCGCCGGCGCGAGGAGGAGGAGCGCTGAGCCCCTATCCGACGGGCAGCGGCGCAGTGCCGTAGGCCTCCGCCATGCGCGCGATCGCCGCGAGCTTGTCCGAGAGCGCCGACCAGTCGTCGGACGACGCGATCGGCGCCCAGAGCGCCTCGACCTCGTCGATCAGCAGCGTGCACGGCCGCGCCTGCGCGAAGTAGGGGTGGGCGAGGTTCGCCCCGGCGGCCGGCGCCATGCCCTGCAGGGCCGCGCGCACCGGCGCGAAGCTCTCGCCGGCATAGAGCGCGGCGGACGGGCTCGCCGCGGCACGGTCCGCGCTGGCCGTCCCGCCGTACCAGTCGAAGAACGTCTGCTCGAACGGGGCGCCGCTCTCGGCCAGGAAGCGCCAGAAGGCCCCGACCAGGCGATCGGTCTCGTCTTGGCCCGCCTTGGCGAGCCCGAGCCGCGCGAGCAACGCGTCCGCGAACCCCTCCTGCAGGGCCGGGCCGAAGCCCTTGAGGACGGCTTCGAGATCCGCCTGCGGCGCCAGCGTCAGCAAGCAATCCGCCAGCCGGGCGAGGTTCCAGTACAGCGCCTCCGGCTGCCGGCCGAAGCTGTAGAGCCCTTGCGTGTCGAAGTAGGCCGCGGTGAAGTTCGGGTCGTAGGCCGGCAGCCAGCGCCACGGGCCGTAATCGAAGCTCTCGCCGGTGACGTTGATGTTGTCGGTGTTGAGCACGCCGTGGACGAAGCCGGCCGCCGCCCATTGCGCGCCCATCCGCGCGACCCGCCGCGTGACCTCGCCGAGGAACGCGACGGCCCGCTCGGCCACCGACTCGCACCAGAGATCGGGCATGTGGGTGGTGATCGTGTGATCGAGCAGCCGCGCGACGTTGCCCGGCTCGTCGAGCGCCAGGAAGCGCTGGAAGCTGCCGATGCGGATGTGGCCGTGGCTCAGGCGCACCAGCACGGCCGAGCGGGTGGGGGAGGGCTCGTCGCCGCGCTGCAAAGCCTCGCCGGTCTCGATCAGGCTGAAGCTCTTGGAGGTGTTCACGCCCTGCGCTTCGAGGAGCGCGGTGGCCAGCACCTCGCGCACGCCCCCCTTCAAGGTCAGGCGCCCGTCGCCGGCCCGCGACCACGGCGTCGTGCCGCTGCCCTTGGTGGCGAGATCGAGCAGGCGCCCGTCGCGCAGGTCGTGCAGCTGCGCAAAGAGGAAGCCGCGCCCGTCGCCGAGATCGGGGTTGTACGAGCGGAACTGATGGCCGTGATAGCGCAGGGCCAGCGGCGCCGGGAACGAGCCGGGCAGGGGCTCGAACCGACCGAACCGCGCGATCCACTCGGCGTCCGACAGCCCGTCGAGGCCGACGCGCGCGGCCCAAGGCTGGTTGCGGACGCGCAGGATGGTCTCGGGAAAGCGCGCGGCCTCGACCACGTCGAAGAAGTCGCCGCCGAGGTCGGCATGGCGGCGGGAGGGCCGCGCCGCTTGGGATGGGAGGTCTGACAAGGAAACGGCCCTCGCTGGGTTCCGGCATTCGAACGACACGCAGTGCGATAAGCCGCCCCGGCCCGATCCGTTGCGGCCCGGCGGAAGCGACGCAAACCGGTCCCGAAAAAACCCGGGCTCCATCCCGAAACAGGGCGTTGACACCGCAAGCCGCCGTTCCCTATACCGCCGATCTCCGAACCGGCCGCCTGCCCGAGCAGACGGCCGCGGGCTGGGGCGGGGTAGCTCAGCTGGTTAGAGCAGAGGAATCATAATCCTCGTGTCGGGGGTTCGAGTCCCTCTCCCGCTACCAAAGATCACAAGCACTTAGCTTCATAGCCCTGGCCTCACGGTCGGGGCTTTTGCTTTCTCGGACGGTTCTCGGACGGGATTTGTCGGAACCGTCCGAGTTCGGATGCTCGGACGGCATCGGGCTTATGCGCACGATAGCCCGGTTTCTGCGCTCTTATGCGCAGGACATAACAAGAACCGGAAAATCCGGGATTCTTATGCCTACGGCGGCTGCCGGGGCGACCCTCGACCGCTACGGCCGCATGTCCATCTCGGGCGCCTCTTCCGGTGCCGGTCGGAGCTCGGTGCGCAGCTCGCCGGCGCGTTCCCGTATCAGCGCCGCCCGCCTCTCGTATACGGAGGCCTGCCGATCCATGGCATGGGCCAGCGCCGGGCCGACCCATTCGGGAATCGGGCGCTCACCCGATGCCCACCGGCGGACGAGGCGGTCGTCGATTGTCTCGCGGGCGCCGTCGGGGTGCAGCGGACCGAGGCCCCGCGCGAGGGGCCTCTGCCAGTCGGCGCCGTAGGTCGTCCGGGCGTGGTCGGAGAGGAGGGCGAGATCCATGGCGGTCACCTGATCGAGTTGGAGGAGGAAGGCTGCTGGGCCGGGGGCATCATCGGCACGGGCTGGTGCCCGAGCTCCTTCAGGTCGTCGCGCAAGTTCAGGCCGTGGGTGTGCATGCCGTCGAGGAGGTCGTGCATGTGGTCGACCCCACCGGACATCCCGTAGATCTCGACGTTGCGCCGGACTTCCTGCTCGATGCGCTCCATCGCGGCATCGTTGCGGGCGATCCTTTCGAGCAGTTCCTGGCGCGGGTCGACGACCTGCTCGATCACCACCTCATCCAGGGCATCCTCGTCGTCCTGATCGGCCGGAACCGTCTCGGGGATTACGACGACCGCGGGCTCCTCGGCCTTGGCGACGTCGGCGGCGATCAAGTCGATGATGCAAAGCTGGACCGGCTTCGGCTCGACCGGGGCCGGCCTCGCAGGCGTCATCTCCGGGACGGGGGCCACCGGCTCGACCTGATCGACGGCGTAGAGCCCGGGCTCTCCGGCTCGGATGGCGTCGTCGACAATCCACGTGAGCATGCAAAGCTGCCCCTCGGGGGCCGTGGCTTCATCGACCGCATCGACCGTCGCGGGGGCCGACGCTTCCGCCGCCTTCCTGGCGATCTCGGCCTTCAAGTACGCTCGCGCCTCGACGCGGCCGGGGCGACCGACCTGCTCCTCGTAGGCCTCGGTGAACTGCTCGGGGACGATGCCGTCGGCGCGGGCCTGCCGGAACTGCCGCCAGGCCTCGCGCATCCCGGCGCCGATGTGCCCCCGGACGGGCTGCGCGGCCCGGACCGCATAGAAGTATGCCAGGCCCCAGGCGAACCTTACGACCGCGGCGCGGTCGGCGTTGTTGATCTTGGCGGCGGTGGCCATCGGGGTCTCCCTCACGAACGGGGCATCGCCCTCGTCCAACGTCCCTACACTATAGGGACAATCGGCGGCAATCAAGCCTCATCTCAATCCGGAACGGCGGCTCCCCATCAGGGCCAGGGAATGCGTAACCTTGCCGCGAGGTCTCGCTTGCCCCGATGCCGGCGAGCTGCGATCGCATCGATTCCCCCGGACCACGAGGCGTCCCGTGAAACGAATATTCCGCCGTACCCCGACCGAGAGACCCATCCCCGGGGCGTGACGCGCGTGCGCAGCCCCTTCGACAGGAGGCTGCCCTGATGAAGACCTTTTTCACCGCCGACACCCACTTCGGCCACAAGGGCGTCCTCGCCATGAGCGGGCGCCCGTTCGCCTCCATCGAGGAGCACGACGAGGCGCTGATCGCGGCCTGGAACTGCGTCGTGGGCCCCAGGGACGAGGTTTGGCACCTCGGCGACTTCGCCATGGGATCGACGCCCGAACGGTGCGCCGCGGTGTTTAAGAGGCTGCGTGGCCGCAAGTGCCTTGTCCGGGGCAACCACGACCGGAAGCGCACGCTCGACCTGCCCTGGCACGAGCAGCACGACATCCTCAGCCGGAAGATCGAAGGCCAGCGGATCATCGCTTGCCACTACCCGATGAGGGCCTGGCCGGGTGCATGGCGAGGTTCCCTTCAGCTTTTCGGGCACACGCACGGCATGCTCCCCGACACCTCGCAATCCTGCGACGTCGGCGTCGACCGGTGGGCCTACGGTCCGACCACGTTGGAGGAGATCCGAGCGCGCCTCGCCGTGACCCCCACGATTCCGGAGGAGCGCCTGCTTGGCCAGCCGGAGGAGACCGACGATGGCGAGGAGTAGACGAGAGGTCGGCGACGACGAGGTGACCTGCGTCACCTGCGGTTGGGTTTCCTACGCGGTCTCGCGGGCAGAGGCGGAAACCGAGGTCGCTCGCATGAGGGCGTACCTCGCAACGTTGTCGGAGCAGGATCGCCGGGGCTGGTCATCCGAGGGCCCCAGCGTCGAGAAGTACGTCTGCCGTAGCTGTGGCGGAACGGATTTCCGGCCGGCCCGGGCGGAGGATTGCCCCGACGGCGCGACAACGAATCCCGTCGTGTGGGAGCCCTAAACGAAGACAGCCCCGGGTCACCCCGGGGCCGTCATCCTAGGTCTAGGTTGGGGCCTACTCGGCCGGGGGGGTCCAGTTGCGGTCGTTGCGGTCATACCGCTCCAGCAGCTTGGCGGCCTCGTCCACCTGGCTGACGAACAGACGCCACTCCTTCACCGTCTTGCGCCCGTTCAGGATGCGGCCGCCTGGCGTCATCTTCTCCCAGAACATCTGGGTGAATTCCGACATCGAGCCATCCTCCTCGATCTCTCGCTTCCGGAGCGAGGCGATCTCGGCGAACACCTGCGCCTCCTCCTTGTCATCCACCGCCATCGCAGTGAGGAAGCACCCCTCCTGGCGGGCCGCGGCCTTGGCCAACAGGACCTCCGGACCGCCCGAGATCTCCGCCATCGCGGTCCCGGCCGGCTGCGTCATGTCGGGGTAGACGCCGTAGACGATGTCGTGATCGTCGAAGATCTCCCCCATCCACTCCGCCTGCGTCTTGATGGGCGCAGCATCGAGGGCAGCGTGATGGCGCACAGCCTCCATCAGCATGTCCTGGATGAACTGCGGGCGGCTCTCGACCTGCTTGAGCTTGGCCTTCTTGTTCGCCTTGGCCTTCTTGGGCTTGATCTTGAGAGTGCTCATGTCGTGTGTCCTCCTGCGGGGATGATCGCCCGCTGTCAGGATAGAAACACACGTCCCCATGACTCCGCGAGTCATTTGACTGGCAGAGCTAGGCGTAATCTGCGCTGAGATTAACAGCGACTAATGCAGTAGATTTCACGCAGCCAGAAATAAGACAAGCCCCTCGAAAATTACATCGAATTGCTTGGTAAATTCCGGGTTAATCTCCACAGGGCTCGCCGCTCTTCAGGCGCCCCATCGTTCCCGGGGCGGCCGCCTCAACGGCAGCGGCGGGCACCCGTGCCTGCGCGGCCAGGACCTCCGCCAGCGAGAGATCCTCGCCTGGCAACGGGCCGGCCTCGGGCAGCGGCAGGACGGCATGGAGGGCGCGGCATGCCCCGACGACGGCGGGTGGCATGCGGCGGACGGTGTAGGGGGGCATCGGATCTCGGTGAGGCGGACGGCCTGGGCCCCGGGTCAACGCCGGGGCCCGAGGCCGGGTGCCCTCAGGCGGCTGCGGCGTTGGCGCCGGGCGTGAGCAAGTTCTGCATAATCAGGTCCGCCGCCTCGTGCCCAAGAGTTGCCACGGCCATCGCGATGAGCCTGTTCGCCTCGATCAGATCGCTCACCGCGAGCGCCATCGGATCGACGGCATGATCCCGGCCGGAGATGCTGCGGACATACCGATCCGGGTCCGCATCGACCCTCTCCTCCAGGGCATCTCCGGCGGCGGTTACGGCGGCCTGCGTCAGGGCCGTGTGCTCAATCAGATCGCGGATGACGTCCTCGCCCTCGGGCGTCAGGACGTAATCTTCGCCCTCGGTCGCGGCAGGCTGCGGAGGCTCGGTCCCGATGAACGCGTGAAGGGAGGCCTGCACGCCCCCGTCGCCGAGGTGAACGGCGAGGTCGTGGGCCTGGCCCCACCGGTATGCAGAGCCCTCAAGATCCAGCGTGGACGGGTCGCCGCCGTTTTCGTAGGTGCCCCGCTCGTAACCGAGGCGGTAAGCGTCGCGGACGACGGATGCGTCGAACGACTGCGCCAATGTCGGCGAATCGGTCTGATCGATGCGCACGGTGATAGGGGCCTGAAGCTCATCCGTTTGGGTGGTTCGGATGACATTGATACCCTCCTTCTCCAGGCGCTCCATGATGCGCTGGGCGACTTCGATGGCCGGGCGCCTGCCCGAGGCGGCGACCTCGCCGGCGATGTAGGACAGCGCCTGCTCCGTGATGGATTTCGTGCTCATGACAACCTCGATGATGGGGATGACCTGATCGGACGGAGCGCCCCTGTCGCCGAGCGCGCGACGGGGATCTCAGCAGCCCGGAGGCGGCTCGTCTTCGTGACGGGCGGCGGCCGCCAGTTTTTCGGCGGGCGTCCGCGCCGGCCGCTCGGCCTCGGCGATGGCCGCGTCGAGGTGGCGGATCGCCCATCGCGACGTCCTGAGGAGCGCGGCCTCGACACGGCGGACGGCGTCGCCATCCGTGCCGGCGCGGGCCGCAGCCATGGCGGTGGCGAGCCTGCGCCGGGTCTCGACGGCGTCGAGGCGGTAGAGGCCGTCGACGAATGAGGGGGAGGTCATCTCAGTCCTCCCGGTGCTGCGCGACGACTGCGTCCTTGAGGTCCGAGGTTGCCCTGAGAACCTCGACGACGGCGGCTTCCAAGGGATCGCGCCAGGGCAAGAAGCCCGGGCCTTCGACCTCGTCGCCGGATGATAGGTCCGGGACGATCCAGTCGACCCGGACCTGATCGAGCGCGATGATCTCGAACTGGGCGGCCACCATCCGCGGCGGGTCGCCGGCATCCCGATACGTCGGGGTCACGTTGTATGTGACCTGCACGCTCCCGGTCAGAAGTCGGTCGCCGACCATGAGGTCGTAGAACTCGTATTCCGTTTCGCACTGGCGAGAGGGATCGTGGAGAGCGCCGCTCATCAGGATGCCCAGGCCGTCGCGAGCGTCACGCCATCCTCGTCGTGGATGGCGATCTCGCGCGGCTGCCGCGGCTCGTACGTGAGCTCGGAGCGCTGGAGATTCAGGCTGCGCAGGACCGAATCCCCGGGTGTCCGGCGGTAATTGATGACGTCGCTCAGGTAACTGAAAGAGATGCCATTGCGGGCAGCCCACACTTTCTGGCCGCCAACCGCTTTGCAGACGGCCCGTAGCCTCTCGATCACGTCAGCCCTATTGAGAACGGTCCTTGGGGCAGTCATAAGCGCAAGCCTTTGTCGATTCCTCCCACAAAGGTAGCGTAAATCCGCGTATCCGCAAGAAATATGATTCCTTATAAAGTCGTAGTATCTCCATAAGTGCCGCCGATTAAGTGATACCAGAAATACACCATCAATTCCTGATTGTCGCAGTCTACGCTTTATCGATTGAAAGACGTTTCAATGCGCATGGCAGGGTGCTTGGATACGTCAGTTTACGTATTCAAGGAGCGCACACCACCATGTTCAGCCTTCTCCTCCTCGCCATCGCCCTGGGAGCCGTCGCGGCCTCGGCCTACGCGGCGGCTAACTCCCCCATCCCCACGACGCAGGCCCTTCCGGTCGCCTGCATGGGTCTCGCGTGGCGCCGTGTTGGCGAGCGCAACACACGGAACGGGGCGAAGACCTTGTGGCGCTCCGAGCCCGCCGACACGTCCCAGTTCCAGCGCGCCTACGCCGGCGACCGCGAGAACATGAGGACCGTCGGGTTCTCCTGGGACGACCGCATTCCTGTCTGCTGGGAGAGCATCCCGCCAGCGAGCGACGATGAGGTCCTCGCCGTGGTCGCCGCCGCCGAATCCAAGGCCGCCGCCATCCAGGAGCATGAGCGCGTCGAGCGGCTGCAGGAGGCCGACCGGGACTGGTTGGAGAATGGCGCCGAGAGGGCGCAGGCTATCGCCCGCCTGCGAGCATGCCTCGACGGGAAGCCCTGGGCGTGGACGAAGCGTAAAAAGGAGTGGGCCGTCGCCATCGTCGAATACCCGGACCGCCCCACTGAGAGGGCCGCTCGGATCGCCGGCGAGCTCGTGGACGAAGTCGAGAGCATGATCGCGGCGGTGATCGCCCGCCTCGGTTCCGAGAGGATCATGGACTGGTTGGAGCGCGCTGCCCTGCCCGAGGTCCGCGTCGCCGTCCTGGAGGCCTGCAGGGTCCTCTCATCATACGACGAGGATTTCGCCGCCCTGAGGAATGGCGTGGGTTGGTCGGCCGCCCATAGTCATGTCGGCCATGTCGTCGCCTCGCTGCCCGAGCTCGATCAGACGCAGGCCTCCCACGCTCTCCGGGCCGTATGGGCACACCGGCGGCAGATCTCGCCAGAGTTCCGGGGCCGCGTGTTCGGATCGGAGGCCGTCTGATGGCCGCTCCTACCCGCCCCCTGCTGCGCTGGTTCGGTGGCAAGTGGAGGATCGCCCCCTGGGTGATCGCCCACATGCCGCCCCACGCTCTCTACTGCGAGCCCTACGGCGGAGCCGCCTCCGTCCTGATGCGCAAGCCCAAGGTCCGCGTCGAGGTCCTCGGCGATCTCGACGAAGACCTCCTCAACCTGTTCCGCGTGGTCCGGGACGAGAGGCAGTGCGCTCGCCTCTCGTTCCTCATGGTGATGACCCCGTGGTCGGACGCGGAATTCGAGCTCGCCTATCGGCCAGTGCCGGCGGATGAGCCCGTCGAGCGGGCCCGGCGCCTGCTCGTCCGGCATGCCATGGGCGTCACGAACGACGTTCGGCTCGGGCGTACCCGGACCGGATTCCGACGCTACACGGCCATCGCATCGAGCACCCCTTCGCTCGAATGGCATACCTTTCCGGATGCCCTGCCAGCCCTGCGTTCGCGTCTGCAGGGCGTCGTGATCGAGCGGTCGGATGCGGTCGATACCATCCGGCGCCACGACCGGTCGGATGCCCTCTTCTATCTCGATCCCCCTTACGTCCCACGCACCCGCCGGGATCCGGCACGGGGATACGCCCACAAGATGGACGAGGCCGGCCACTCACGCCTCCTCGACTGCCTGGGCTCGATCAAGGGAATGGCCCTGATCTCGGTCTACGCCGACCCCCTCTACGAGGATGCCCTCCGCGGCTGGAAACGGGTCACGAAGGACTCGAAGGACATCCGGGGCCGGGTCCGCGAGGAGGTCCTTTGGGTCTCGCCCAAGGCAGTCGCGGCATCCAACCAGTTGGAACTCTTCTCCGCGGCCTAGTCGATTTCATACCCTTGACGACAATCGAATCTCCACCAGGACAGGATCACCCACCCCATGCTCAAAGCTCTCCGCGCGTTCGCCATCGCCCTCGCCATGGCCGTCACTTTCACCACGAAGCTGGTCTGGGAGGGCGGCCGCTGGGTCGCCCGTTCCGTGCGGGACAGCTTCCGCCCGCCCGTCGGCGCCGGCTCGCAAGTCGAGGCCGAGATGGAGGACCTCTCGGCCAAGGCCCATCAGATCGCCGCGGCGGCGCAGGCACCCGTGGCCGCCAACGATGACGGCGCCGGATTCGGCGCGCTCATCCCGGTCCCCGAGTACGACGCCAGCCAGGACTGGGGTGCCATCGCGAAGGCGTACGTCCGGGCGCGCGTGTACTTCAAGCCGGAGCCGTCCCTTGCCGATCTCGACGAGCGCACGGAAAGCTGGCTCCGTGGCCTCTCGACCGACGAGTGCATGCGCCTCCACGACCTGTCCAAGGAGCGGATCGGCAGCCACATCTTCGGCAGCCACATGCTGCGTGGGCTCGCCCCCTGCCATGAGTACGACCGCGGTTTCCCGGCGATCCTCCTGGCCGACGTCGAGCATCCTGATGCCCGCCATCAAGAGATCCTGGATGACTTGGAGAACGATCCGGATGTCGTTCCAGGGTACCGCGTCGCCTGAGGCCTCCACCCGCTGAAACTGAAAGGCCCGCTTCCTGAGGGAGGCGGGCCTTCTCTATTGGGCGTTCCAGGTCAAGAGGGATTATCCCCAACCTGCCGTCGTCCGTGTTGGCGGATCAATTCGTTCAGGGCGTCTTGGTCGGATTCGAGGTCTTCCGTGCCTTTGAAGCGCGAGAACTCGACGTGACCATCCTCGAAGACGTCTATCTCCAGGCGCTCGCCGACCACAGTGACGGTGATCATCACGGTGTCGTCGCGATGCCGGTCCACCCGGAACCATAGCCACTGCTCTTCGAGGAGCCGCAAGATTCGGTAGAGCGGATGGATCAAGGAGACCTCCTGTCCTTCAGGGCGATCTTAGCTCGACTGTCCCGCCAGGTCTCTGGCTTCTCTCCGAAGTCGGCACGCCGGCCGCTTCATGGTTGGGTCCGACAGGAGGTGGATCAAGCTTTTTCGCGAAGTCGCCCGAAGGCCCTTCAACCCGCCCGCGATCTCACCGACCTTCGGTCCCTGGAGGGACACCGCTCCGCCTCGCGGCGGATTCCTATGACAGGTCGATTACGCCATCGCCGCCTCGATGCGGAACGGCGTTCCATCGACCCACATCCGGTGAAGGATCACCGCCAGCCGCCGTGCCACCGCGACCATGGCCTTGGCCATTCCGCGACGCTTGGCGAGCTTCAGGCCCCATGCCTTCAGCGTCGACGGCTTCGAGCCTGGACGCAGCAGCACCAGAGCCGCCTCGAACAGCGCGGAGCGTAGGGTCTCGTCGCCGTTCTTGGTGATAGGCCCGCGTCGGTCCAACTCCCCCGACTGGTGCGTTCGCGGCGCCAGCCCGAAGTGCGCGCCGACCGCGCGAGACTGGCGGAAACGGGCCGGCTCGTCGACCGCGGCGCGATAGGTCAACGCGACGAACGGGCCGACACCGGGCGCACTCATCAGCAGGCGGCAGGGCTCGTCCTCACGAGCCAGCACCATCATCCGCTTATGCAGGAGCACGTATTGCTCGCGCACCACGCGACGCACGGTCAGCATCGGCTCGATCACGGCGATCAACCCGGCTCGGCCCTCCGTCAGCTCGCGGATGCGTTCCTCGTAGCGGGCGCGGGTCACGGTCCCGACCTTCAGGCCGAAGTTGCGCAGCAGCCCCCGGATGCTGTTCTCGATGTCGATGAGCTTGGCCTGCAAGGTCCGGCGCCCGCCGAGCAGGGCACGGATCTCCTGGCTGGCCAGGGTCTTCACGTGAACCGCCTTGTAGAGGCCGACCCGCATCATCTGGGCGATGCCGCGCGCGTCGTTGCGGTCGGTCTTGTTCACTTGAGCGCTCAGCACCGCCTTTGCGTGACGCGTCTCGATGCACACCACCGGCAGTCCCGCCTTCGCCAAGCCGGCATACAGCCACTGGCAGAGAGGGCCGGCCTCGATCCCGACCCGCCCGTAGGTCAGACCACGACCGTCCAGAAAAGCCGCGACCGCCTCCGGCTCGCTCTCCACCTTACC
The DNA here is from genome assembly GCF_022829485.1 of Methylobacterium sp. J-059. Classification (NCBI taxonomy): domain Bacteria; kingdom Pseudomonadati; phylum Pseudomonadota; class Alphaproteobacteria; order Hyphomicrobiales; family Methylobacteriaceae; genus Methylobacterium; species Methylobacterium sp. J-059. Next base: position 2,978 of record NZ_JAKSYA010000108.1, on the reverse strand, counting down.
CTCGCGCACGACCTGACCGGCTGCGCTCAGGATGCAGATGCTCGTGCTGCGCACCGAGACATCGAGGCCGACATAGTGGTCCATCGCTCATCTCCCTGATCCACCTTGGGCTGGATCGGACGAGCGTAAGTCCCACGCCGGTCACCGTCACACCCGCCGCTTCGGACGCGGCAGGAGCCCAATGACCCATCCTTTTTCATGTCTGGTTGCCAGGGTGCGGCACGGGCGCGCACCCCTAAGATTTTTCTGGCGCCTTGCCCTGTGCACACACGGAAGCACACGAGAGCACACCGTCATCCCGCCGTGCGCTGCCCCTTCTGGATGCGGACGAGACGCCCCTCGGCCTCCAGGGCGCGGCTCCGCATGCGGCTGAGCTCCCCCTTGAGGCGGGCATTCTCAGCGTCAAGGGTGGCGACTTCCGACTGGAAAGCCAGCACGAGCCTACCGAGGATGCGCATGGCCGAGGAGGCCTTGGCGACCGCGGTCAGGTTCCGGGCGGCCTGGTTCTCGTCGGCGGCCTGCTGGAGGGCGAGGCGGTCCTGGCGAGCGCGATGGAGGACGCCCGCGAGACCCTGGGCCCCCATGTCGAAGCCGGAGGCGATGGCGTGGGATGAGATGGACATCGGGGGGCTCCTCAGGCTCGGCGTGAGGAGACGATCCCAGCTCGCGGACTCGCCGTCGAGGGGGAGTCAACACCTGTCCCTGGCCTGGATGCCGGAACAGGTGCTCTTCGATGAGCAGGGTTAGCGCCCCGTTACTTCATGGTTCTGAATCGAAAGATCAGCGGGACGGCGTCCCTGTGTACGCTTGGTTTCAAACGAGGCGCAGGCGCTTTTGCAGGGCGTCGATGGCCGCATCGTGCGACACGCCGCGACCGTGAACGAGGTTGGCGAGGGCGTCCTTCATCAGGGGCTCCAGGCCTACGAGGAACCCTTTCGTGGTCCCCTTCGCCTTGATGCGGCGGCATGCATCCCCCTTGGCGAGCGTCTCGATCAGGGCCGCCACGATGGCCGTGTCGACGACGCGCGGATCGGGGGTGCCCGCGGCCCGGCGCTCAGCACGCTCGACGCGCTTGCGCTCGGCCTCATCCCGGCGTGCTGAGGCGGCCTGCGCGGAGGCGCTCTCGATGACGGCGGCAACAGGGGTGCCGGGCTCGGGAAAGTGGGTCATCTGCTGCTGCATGGTGGCCTCCAGGGGGATGAGGGATTCTCCCCCTCGGGGCCGAAATCGGCAAATCCGGACGGTGTCCGAGGGGGACACCGTCCCCCAGGCAGGGTTGTCCGTTGCGGACGCCGTCCGCACCCTCGGGCCATGCTGAAGATCGACATCGAGATCGACGTCGCGGCCTTCGAACGGCAGGTCGACGACCTCATGGCCAAGGCCTACCAGCCAGCGGTCGTGGAGGCCCTGAACAAGGCGGGGAGGCCGGGCGGGACGCCGTCCGGAAGGGGATGATGACCAGCTTCGACCGCCCGACGCAGTTCACGCTGGAGGTGGTCGGCGTGATGAAAGCCTTGATCCGGACGGACGGCAGCGACCCGTCCGTGTTGATCTATCTGAAGGACCGGACGGCGTCCTACCTCAACCTGCAGGTCCTCGGAGGCACCCGGCACGCCGGCGACCCGTTCACGACGAAGCGGAGGCCCATCGTCCCCGGTCCGAAGGCGCCCCGGGACAACTTCGGGAATCTACCGTGGGGCTACACCGCGAAGGCCATGCAGGAGCCCGACGTCTCGTCGGTGACGCTCAAGCCCGACGAGCCCCCGGCCCTCGTCCGCAAGCGCCCCGGGCAGCCGCTGGAGGTCCTCGCCCTGATCGTGAACGAGGTGTCGTTCCGCCCCAAACGCTCGACTTCGACGGCCTGGCAGCCGGGGGCGCCCTCGACGCCTTCGGCCCACGTTCGAGCAGGCCTTCGACATCACGTGATGGAGAGCCGCCGGCACGAGGCGAGCTCGGCGTTATCGAGGTCGTGAGGCGGCCGCAGGATGGTCGGCTTCCTCGATCCCCGGGCTCCCCAGGTGTCGATCGACTACCAGGTCTGGCCGTAGTCGAAACTGGCGTACGTCACGGCGTAATCGTCGGCCCGGTACCCGAGGGCGTCCAACTGGGGAAGGTGCACGAAGCTGGAATTGCCCGCCGTGCCGTTCGAGTTCTGGTTCCGGCTCGCGGTCCGGACCATGGCGCCCGTGCAGTCGTACATGCGGATCTCGGTGCCTGTGCCCTGGCAGACGATGTGCGGGACGTCACTAGGAGGGGCAGGTCACCGGTCGTGACGAAGTTGTCGTTGGGCAGGGTCTACCGGCCGGTCGACTTCTTGATGAACTCGTAGCTCGGGGTGCCGTCGGCGTTCACGTACTGCAGGTAGTCGTCCACTGAGCGGTCGTTGTCGATCCGACGGGTGACGACGACGGTGATGCCCTTGGCCTTGGACACGGTCATGAAGCCGATCAGCGTCGACCCATAATACCGCATCTGGTGACGGGTGTGCTTTTAAGACCAGCACGTCGACCTGACGCACCTTGCTCACGATCTCCTCGGGCTTGGGTCTTTGCGCCATCGGTTCCGTCCTCTGTCGGCCAAAAGCCATACTTCAGGGCGGACCACTACCAATGGGGCCGATCAATATTGGGCCGCAAGGGTTTCAGGACCGAATGCCCCATGGATGTCCGAGCAGGGCGAAAAGGAGGGGTGCCGCATGAGGGCACGTCAACGACGCGACGGCGGCGTAAACGGGGGGGGGGGGGGGGGGGGGGCCCGGGGGGCTGACCCCCAATATCAAAACCTGCGCCCCCCCCCCACACGGGCTGGGGGAAAAGGGGGGCCCGGGCAGCAACCGCTCCTGGGGCCTTCGTTCGGGCCGGCCCGCCCGGAACCGGTTCAGCATTGTTGGCCTCGCCCCGGCCCCCCCGGCCTGGGCCCTTTGCGCGGTGCCCGGGAAGCCGGTAAAGGAAAGCCCGCGCCCCCCCCGGCACCGGTTA
>NZ_JAKSYA010000099.1:0-16656 GCF_022829485.1 Methylobacterium sp. J-059 | reverse complement strand
ATCACTCGTCCGTTTCTGTCATTGCTGCGACGCTCGCTGCTCTCGTACTCCTCACGCCTTCGGTGGCCATCCGCTTCCTAGCGAAGTCGGGTTGACGGCGCATCACGCAACCTATGGTCAATCCAAACGGCGCTCTTGGAGCTGACAGCCACCGCCTCTTCCCTCCCCCGCAGAGGGGGGAGGGAAACGCGCTGATGCTTCGATATCGACGCGAGAACTCGTCGCCTACGCCGCCCGCCCGCGCCGGCCTTCCACCAGCCACATCGCCAGCACGGCCGCGGCCAGCAGCGCCAGGGCTGCCAGCCCGAGCGCCAGGGGATACACCTCGACGCCGCGGATCACCGCGCTGTCGCTCGGGCGGAAGCCGATCCAGTCGGCGCCGGAGAGGCGGCCGCCGCGCACGCTCTGGAGGCGGGGCACCGCGACGGCCCCCGACGCGTCCGCCACCCGGCGGATCGAGCCGCCGGAGGCGTCGGCCACCGGCTTCAGGCGCTCGGTATCGCTGAACACGTCGGCGAGCTCGCGCGGGTTCGGCGGGCCGACGCTGACGAAGGCGGCCAGCGTGCCCGAGCGCAGGGTGTGCAGGCCGAGCTCGGTCGCCTCGAAGGTCGCGCCGAACAGTCCCGGCTCCGAGGGCTTCAGGGTCAGGGTGCTCACCTTGCCGGTCGGGCTCGTGACGGTGACCGGATCGGTCGCCTCCGCCATGGTCTGGCGCTCGACGCGGACCTCGCGGCCGCGCCCGGTCATCTGCGCACGCAGCGCTTCCTCCTCGAGCGCCGGCTCCTTCATCAGCCAGTGCGCGAGGCGGCGCAGCAGGTCGAGATAGGGGCCGCCGTCCTGGTAGCCGCGCGCCCAGAGCCAGGCGTGATCGGACAGCATCAAGGCGACGCGGCCCTTCTCCTCGCGGGAGAGCGCGAGCAGCGGCAGGTTCTCGGCGCCCGACAGAAGCGGCTGGTTGCCGGCCCGCGGCTGCGCCGCGACGATGCGGAGCCAGTCGCCCCAGGCCGGCGGCGTGGCGTCGCCCCCGGGCAGCGCCCGCGTCACCGGATGGCGGTTGCCGGTGGCCGTCGCCGTCGGCTTGTAGGGCTGCTCGACGACCCGCCCGTTCGGGTCGCCCGGCAGGATGCCGGCGAGCCGGGTGCGCGCGAGGCTCGCCGGGCCGGCGAATTCCGGGCCCGCCGCGATCAGCAGCGCGCCGCCCTCGCGGACGTAGCGGGTGATGTTGTCGAAGTAGGCCGAGGGCAGCACGCTCTGGTTGGCGTAGCGATCGAAGATGATCAGGTCGAAGTCCTTGATCTTCTGGACGAACAGCTCGCGCGTCGGGAAGGCGATCAGCGACAGCTCGGAGATCGGCGTGCCGTCCTGCTTTTCCGGCGGGCGCAGGATGGTGAAGTGCACCAGGTCGACGTTGGCGTCGGACTTCAGCAGGTTGCGCCAGGTGCGCTCGCCCTGGTGCGGCTCGCCGGAGACCAGCAGCACGCGCAGCTTCTCGCGGATCCCCTCGATCGGCAGCACGGCGCGGTTGTTGACCGTGGTCAGCTCGCCCGGCAACGGCTCGACCTCGATCTCGACGACGTTCGGGCCGCCGTGCTCGATCTTGACGGTGAGGTCGAAGGGCTTGTCCGTCGGCACGGTGCGCCGCCCGATCTCCTCGCCGTCGCGGCGCAGGGCGACGACGGCCGAGCCGGTGCCGCCGCGCTCCATCACCTCGGCCCGGATCGTCAGGTCCTTGCCGACGATGCCGAAGCGCGGCGCCTCCAGCAGCTTGATCTGCCGGTCGCGCTCGTCCGGGTGGCCGGTGACGAGCACGTGCAGCGGCGCCTTGATGCCGAGCGCGGCGAGCGAGGCCGGGATGTCGTGGACCACGCCGTCGGTGAGCATGACGACGCCGGCCAGCCGCTCCGGCGGCACGTCGGCGAGCGCCTGCCCGAGCGCGGTGAACAGCTTGGTCCCGTCGTCGCCGGCGGCGTCCGGCACGTCGATGAAGCGCGGCTCGATGTTGGCCAGCGCACCGAAGCGGCGCTGCAGCTCGGCCCGGACCTGGTCGGTCACCGCCGGCCGATCGCCGAGCGCCTGCGACCCGGACCGGTCGACGATCACCGCGGCGATGTCCTTCACCGGCTCGCGATCCTCGCGCACCAGCGCGGGGTTGGCCAAGGCGGCGAGCACCAGCCCGAGCGCCAGCGCCCGGAGGATCGCCGTGCGGCCGCGCGCCAGGAAGGCGAGGACCGCGAACAGCATCACGACGACGGCGAGCACCGCGAGCACCGGCCAGGGCAGCAGCGGCGTGAAGCTGAGGCTCAGCATGGGGTGAGAGCCTTGTGTCCTGGGCGCGCGCGCCGCGCATGCTCCCTCCCCCCTCTGCGGGGGAGGGTGGGCCTCGCATCAGCGAGGGTTGGGAGAGGGAAGCGCCGTATCCGGCACCGTCGCTCCCCTCTCCCCCCCTGCTCCGCAGGGTACCCTCCCCCGCCAAGGGGGGAGGGAGAAGAGCTGGCCTGAACGCGAAGAGATCTCACTGTCCCAGCCGCTCCAGCAGGGCCGGCACGTGGACCTGGTCCGCCTTGTAGTTGCCGGTCAGCGTGTACATCACGATGTTGACGCCGCCGCGGAACGCCATCTCGCGCTGGCGCTGGTCGCCGCCGACCACCGGGTAGAGCGGGTCGCCGCGGCGGTCGATCGCCCAGGCGGCGGCGAGGTCGTTGCCGGTGATGACGATCGGGCTGACGCCGTCCCCCGCCCGCGCCGGGCGGCGCTCGGTGCCCTCGGCGGCCGGCGGCAGCGCCTCGACCCAGGTCTGGCCGGTGGCATAGCGCCCGGGAAAGCTGTCGACGAGGTAGAACGCCTTCGTCAGCACGTGGTCGGACGGCACCGGCTCCAGCTCCGGGATCTCCAGCGTCGCCAGCATCTTGCGCAGGTAGGCGGCCTCCGGCGTCGGTGGCCCACCGGCCCGCGCCGTCAGCGCGTCTCGGGTGTCGAACAGGACGGTACCGCCGTTGCGCATGAACGCATCGACCCGCCGGATCGTCGCTTCCGAGGGCTGGGGCCGGCCCGGCGCGATCGGCCAGTAGATCAGCGGATAGAACGCCAGCTCGTCCTTGGCCGGGTCGAGGCCGGCGGGCTCTCCCGGCTCCAGGGCGGTCCGCGAGGCCAGCATCTGAGTCAGGCCGGTCAGGCCGGCCCGGCTCGCCTCGTCGACCGCAGCGTCGCCTGTGACCACGTAGGCGAGCCGCGTGACCAGCGCCGACTCGATGCCGTTCGGGCGGTTCGCCAGCGGCTCCTCCGCCCGCGCAGGCGGCGCGCCGAGGCCGCCGAGCACGAGCACACCCGCCATCGCGAGCATCGCCGCGCGGCCGCGCAGGCGGCCGACCAGTCCGCCCGAGCCGCGGTTGAGGAAGCCGCCTAGCCAGAGCCCGGCCAGCGTGTCGAGCACCAGAAGCAGCAGCGCCAGCGTGAACAGGCTCGGGCGCAGGTCCAGGGTCTCGGCACCGGCGAGCGTCCCGGTGCGGGCTCCGTTCAGCGGCGCGAGGTCGAGCGCCCTGAGGCGGTCTTCGGTCCGCAGGGCGTTCACCGCGGTGCCGCCGTCGGCGGGACCGTAGAAGCCCGGGGGGTGCTCCGGCGAGGCGCGGTCGGCGTAGTCGGCCGGCACCGCGGTGGCCGAGGCCGGCGGGGTGCCGAGCGCGCCGAAGCCGTCGAGCGCCAGCCGCGGGGCGAGGATCGCCGCGGCCGGGCGCGGGCCGCCCTCGGCGGGGGCGGCCGAGGAACCTGCCAGCGCCACCACCCGGCGCAGCATGTCTATGAACAGGCCCGACAGCGGCAGGTTCGACCACGTCGTGTCGGCGGTGACGTGGAACAGCACCACGAGCCCCTGCCCGCGATGCTCGGCGGTGACGATCGGCGTTCCGTCCTGCAGCGAGGCCCAGGTGCGGCCGGGCAGGTCGCCGTCGGGCTCGGCCAGGATCTGGCGGCGCACGCCGATGTCGGCAAGCGGCGCCAGGCCCGCGAACGGGCTCTCGGGCGCGAACGGCGCCAGCGTCTTCGGGCTGTCCCACGAGAGGGTGCCGCCGAGCGTCCGCCCGCCGCGGCGCAGGCGCACCGGCACCAGCGGATCGCTGCCGGCGGCGAGCCGCGGACCGGCGAAGCGCAGCAGGAGGCCGCCATTCTCGACGAACGTCTGCACGCGGGCCGCGGTGCGGTCGTCCATGGCGCCGACGTCTGCGAGCACCAGCACCGTCACCTGGTTGTCGAGCAGCTGCCCGACCTGGTCGGCGATGCCCTTGGCGCCGCGCGCCTCCTGAACGTCGGCGAAGGGCTGCAGCGCGCGGGAGAGATAGTAGGTCGGCGCCAGCAGCGGCTGCGCCTGGTCGTTGGTGCCGCCGAAGACGAGGCCGACGCGGCGGCGCTTGCCGCGCTCGTCCACCAGCGTGACGGCGCCGGCCGAGCGCTCGCCCGCGATCTCGATGCGGCTGACGCCGTTGCGCAGCTCGATCGGCATGTCGAAGGCGATTTCGGTATCGGTGGCGTCGGCTGCGAGGGCGAAGTCGTGCTCGGCGAGCGGCAGGCCCTTCGGGTCGAGCGCCCGCACCAGGCCGGCGTCGCGGCCGTTGGCGGCGGCGCGCAGCACCCGGGCCGTGAGCTTGCCCCCGGTCTCGGACGCGGTCAGCGCCAGGGCCGGCGGCGTCTCGGCGCGCAGGATCGTCAGGGCGGCGCCCGACGACGCGACGAGCTCGGCGAGACGGCCGGGGAAGCCGGCGGGCTCGATGCCGGCGACGCCGTCGCTGATCCAGACGATGCCCGCGCCGGCATTGCGCTCGAGGAAGCCGGCCAGGACCTGGAGATGCGCGTCCCGGTCGGCCAGGTGCGGGCGCGGCGCCAGCGCGCGCAGCCGCTCCAGGCTGGCCGCGGGCGTCCGCGCCTCGATCGCGGCGGCTGCGTCCGCCAGCCCATCCACGGCGACGGGGCGGCCGTCGCGGGCAGCGCCCTCGACGGCATCGGTCGCGACCCGCATCCGGTCGCGCCAGTCGTGGGCGGCGGAGACGCCGTTGTCGACCATCACCAGCAGCGCCTTGCGTCCGCCGCCGGCGCCGACGCCGCTCGGGTTCCAGACCGGGCCGGAGACGGCGAGGATCAGGGCGGCGGCAGCGAGCAGGCGCAGGATCAGCAGCCAGGGCGGCGTCCGCGCCGGCGTCTGGCGCTGCGCAGCCAAGTCGGCGACGAGCTTGAGCGGCGGGAAATCGATCCGGCGGGGGCGCGGCGGCGTCACCCGCAGCAGCAGCCACAGGGCGGGCAGGCCGATCAGCGCGGCGAGCGCGAAGGGGGCGGCGAAGGTCAATCCGAGCACGACGCCCTCCTAGCCCGTGCCGCGGGCGGCGGCGACCAGGGTCGCGAGGCGAAGCGCCGCCTCGCTCGCGGGGCGGTCGGTGCGGTGCAGGGTCAGCGTCCAGCCGATGCCGCGGGCGATCTCGGACAGGCCGGCCCAGTGCGCCCGGATGCGCCCGCGATAGGCGTCGCCCCAGGCGGCGGCGTCGCCGACGTCGAGCGAGAACCCGGATTCGAGGTCGTGCAGCACCGCCTGTCCCGCGAACGGAAACGTCTCCTCGATCGGGTCGGCGACGACGACGAGGTGGCCGCGGCTGCCGCGGCCGGCGATTTCCTGGACGGCCGCGGCGACGCGGTCGAGGGGGGTGAGGAAGTCGCTGATCAGGATCACCTCGTCGAAGCGGGCGGGGGCCGCGCGGGGCGGAAGGTCCTGGGTCAGGCCGGGCACGTCCGCGACGAGCGCCTGCGCCATCGCCTCCACGATCTTCCGCGATGCGGTCGCGCGGGTGAGGCCCAGCAGCCCGACCCGCTCGCCGCCGTCGACGAAGGCGTCGGCGAGCGCCAGCCCGAGGACGAGCGCGCGCTCGACCTTCGCGGCCTGCGCGAGATCGGACGCGAAGCCCATCGAGGCGGAGCGGTCGATCCAGACCCAGATGTTGTGGGCGGCCTCCCACTCGCGCTCGCGCACGTAGAGCCGGTCGTCGCGGGCCGAGCGGCGCCAGTCGATCCGCGCCGCCGCCTCGCCGTTCACGAAGGGCCGGAACTGCCAGAAGCTCTCGCCGGGCCCGGCGCGGCGACGGCCGTGCAGCCCGTGCGCCAGCATCGACGAGACGCGGCGGGCTTCCAGCACGAGCCGCGGCATGCGGTCGGAGAGCGCCACCGCGCCCTCGTTCTCCCGCCGGCCCGGGACGCGCGGGATCGCTTCGAGGGCGCGGGCGGCCGCCACGCGCTAGAGCTTCTCGGCGAGCTTGGCGATCAGCCCCTCGACGGTATCGCCGTCGGCGCGCGCGGCGTAGCTCAGCGCCATGCGGTGCTTCAGGACCGGCTCGGCCAAAGCCTTCACGTCGGCGATCGAGGGAGCGACGCGGCCCTCGATCAGCGCGCGGGCACGCGCCGCCAGGGTCAGGGCCTGGCTGGCGCGGGGGCCCGGCCCCCACATCAGCTTGCCCTTCACCAGCGGATCGCCGCTGTCGGGGCGGGCCGAGCGGACGAGGTCGAGGATCGCGTCGACCACCGCCTCGCCCACCGGCAGGCGGCGCACGAGGCGCTGCGCGGTCAGCAGCGCGTCGGTCGACATCACCGCCTTGGCGCCCTGGTCGGCGATGCCGGTCGTCTCGATCAGGATGCGGCGCTCGGCGGCGCGGTCGGGATAGCCGACGTCGATCTCCAGAAGGAACCGGTCGAGCTGCGCCTCGGGCAGCGGATAGGTGCCCTCCTGCTCGATCGGGTTCTGGGTGGCCAGCACGTGGAACGGCCGCGGCAGGTCGTGGCGCTCGCCGGCCACCGAGACGAAGTTCTCCTGCATCGCCTGCAGCAGCGCCGACTGCGTGCGCGGGCTCGCCCGGTTGATCTCGTCGGCCATCAGGAGCTGGGTGAAGACCGGGCCCTTGACGAAGCGGAACGACCGGCGCCGGTCGGCATCCTCGTCCAGGATCTCGGTGCCGAGGATGTCGGACGGCATCAGGTCGGGCGTGAACTGCACCCGGCGGGCGTCGAGGCCGAGCACCGTGCCCAGCGTCTCGACGAGCTTGGTCTTGGCCAGGCCCGGCAGCCCGACGAGGAGGCCGTGGCCGCCGGCCAGGATCGTGACGAGGGCGAGGTCGACGACCTTCTCCTGCCCGAAGATCACCCCGTGGATCGCCTCCCGCGCTTGGCCCACGGAAGCGAGGCAGCTTTCGGCGGTGGCGACGATGCCGTCGTCGAGGGAGGTGGCGGACGAGCCCTGACTCATGCCGATGGGGTTTCCGTCTCGATTGTCGGGCCTTGCGGCCGGGGGGCGACGCTGGCGTCGTTCTGGGCTCGGAGTGTGCGGCGGTTCGTGACCGGCTGGCAAGGCCGGCATCGCCGCAGGTTCGCCGGGCGCGGCCCGCGGCGCTTCAGCCGCGGTCTGGTGCCGCCACCCGGGCCAGTCCGTCCGAGGCCTCGACCGCATCGCAGGAAAACGGGTTTTCCGGCGCGTTCACCCCGCGCCAGCGCGCGTAGCGCCAGGGCAGGAACCAGCGCGCCCGCGGCGGCAACGCGTCGGGCACGAGGTCGATGCCGTGGGTGCCGAAGGGGCCGCAGCGGCAGATCCGCGAAAACCCCATCCAGGCGCCGGGCCAGAGCCCGTGCCGGGCGATCGCCGCGTCGGCGTAGTCCGAGCAGCTCGGCCAGTGCCGGCACTGACGGCCGACGAGGCCCGACAGTGTGAGCTGGTAGCCGCGGATCGCGACGTGGGCGGCCCGCCGCAGCATCGCGTCAGGCGGCGGCCTGCTTGCCGGCCTCGATCCGGTCGAGGGCGTCCACCACCGCGTCGAAGGTCAGCAGGGTCGAGGCGTGGCGCGCCTTGAACTCGCGCACCGGCTCCAGCACGGAGAGGTCGGCCCAACGGCCTTCCGGAGCCGGGCCGTTCGCCTTCAGCATCGCGCGCATGGTCTCGCGCACCGCCCGGAGCTCGTCGGGGCTGGAGCCGACCACGTGCCGCCCCATCAGCGAGGACGAGGCCTGGCCGAGCGCGCAGGCCTTCACGTCGTGGGCGAAATCGGCCACCGTCCCGTCGGGGCCGAGCACGAGGTCGACGGTCACCGTCGAGCCGCAGAGCCTCGAATGCGCCGTCGCGCTGGCGTCCGGCGCGGGAAGCCGGCCGAGCCGCGGGATGTCGGCGGCGAGTTCGAGGATGCGCCGGTTGTAGATGTCGTCGAGCATGGGCGCCTGCCGATCCTTGTCCTCGGTTTCGATCGTCGCGCGGTCGATCCGTGCGATCGCCGCGCTTCGTCCCCGGACGGTCCGGGCCTGCCCCGCGCGCCGTGCATTGCGCGATCGTGCAAGAACGACGATATAGGCCGCGTGACGCCGTTTCGCGAGGAGGCGGCTCGTCGACCAGGGTCGCGCCCACGGCCACGGACACCGTAACAACCGGGGCGCCGGCCCGGAGCCTTCCGGGCTCCGAGACGGTTCGACCGCATGTATGCCAAGCCGGACAGTACCACGATGAAGGCCCGTGTGGCGCGGGCTGGAGATGCCATGGATGCCGCGCTCAAATCCCTGTCCTACGGCGCCAGCCGGCCCGTTCCCGAGGCCGAGCCGAGCTTGAGCGTCATGCGCAACGACAACGATCGCGTGGTGGCGAGCCTCGCCGAGCGCCGTGCCGAGACGGCCGCGCTGGAGGTTGCGGAGGACGCCACGAAGGACATTGCCAGAAAGCCCGCATCCGCGACGCGCGTGCCAGAGGGCATCGCGCTGGCGCGCCCGAGCCGCGAGGAGGCCGAGGCCGCCGTGCGCACGCTCCTGCGCTGGGCCGGCGACGACCCGAACCGCGAGGGGCTGCTCGACACCCCGGCCCGCGTGGTCAAGGCCTACGGCCAGCTCTTCGGCGGCTACGACGTCGACGCCGACGCCCTGCTCGAGCGGGTGTTCGAGGAGGTCGAGGGCTATTCCGACATCGTGCTGGTGCGCGACATCCCGTTCTACTCCCATTGCGAGCACCACATGGTGCCGTTCATGGGGCTGGCGCACATCGCCTACTATCCGACCAAGGGCGTCGTCGGCCTGTCGAAGCTCGCCCGCGTCGTCGACACCTTCGCTCGCCGCCTGCAGACGCAGGAGACGATGACAGCGCAGATCGCCGACGTGATCGAGAGCATCCTCAAGCCCCGCGGCGTCGCCGTCCTGGTCGAGGCCGAGCATCTCTGCATGGCGATGCGCGGCGTGCAGAAGGCGGGCGTCTCGACCATCACCACCCAGTTCCGCGGCGCCTTCCGCGAGGACGCCAGCGAGCAGGTGCGGTTCCTGACGCTGGTCCGCGGCGGGAAGGCGTAAGGTTCAGGCGCTCCGCGCGGAGATGGTCGTCCATGGTCCCGTTCGATCCGCCCGGTAGCCGTGCCGAGGTCGAGGAAGGCACGGCCTTCACCCCGCGCTTCGACCGCGACGGGCTCGTGGCCTGCATCGCCGTCGACGCGCAGGACGGCCGCGTGCTGATGCTGGCGCACATGAACGCCGAATCCCTGCAGCGCACGCTGGAGACCGGCGAGGCCTGGTACTGGTCGCGCTCGCGCCGCGAGCTCTGGCACAAGGGCGCGACCTCGGGGCAGATCCAGCGCGTCGTCGAGATGCGCACCGATTGCGACCAGGACGCGCTGCTGATCACCGTCGCGGTCGGCGGCGACGGCGGCTGCTGCCACACCGGGCGCCGGGCGTGCTTCTACCGCGGCGTCACCCTCGATCCCGACGGCCGCGCGGTTCTGCATCCCGCCGGCGCATGAGCGGCGCGCACGCCCTGCTGCGGCACGCCGCACCCGCCGCGATCGCCCCCGGAACCGTCGAGCCGACCCGTGACGCGGCGCCCTGGGAACCGCGGATCGGGCTGGCGCTCGGCGGCGGTGCGGCGCGGGGCTGGGCGCATATCGGCGTGATCCGCGCCCTCGACGAGGCCGGCATCCATCCGGCGGTCGTCGCCGGCTGCTCGATCGGCGCCGTGGTCGGCGGCTGCTTCGCGGCGGGCAAGCTCGACGCGCTGGCCGAGTTCGCGCTCTCCCTCACCCGCCGCCGGGTGCTCGGCCTCCTCGACCCGCGCCTGTCGGGCTCCGGCCTGATCGGCGGCGACCGCCTTCGCCGGCGGCTGGTGCGCGACCTCGGCGACCGCCTCGTCGACGACCTGCCCGTGGGTTTCGCCTCGGTCGCCACCGAGCTCGGCACCGGGCATGAGGTCTGGCTCACCCGCGGGTCGCTGATCGAAGCCTTGCGCGCCTCCTACGCGCTGCCCGGGCTGTTCGCGCCGGTGGAGCGCGACGGGCGCCTGCTGATGGACGGGACGCTGGTCAACCCTGTGCCGGTGACGTTGGCCCGCGCGATGGGCGCCGACCTCGTCATCGGCGTGAACCTCGCCTGCGATCCGCGGCTGCGGGGCGGCGTGATCGAGCCCGAGGCGGTCGATCCGGTCGAGCAGGTCGTCACCGCCGTCGGCGCACGCCGCTGGAACCTGCTCGCCGGCCTGCGCAACCGCCGGGTCGCGCCGTCCGGGCCCGGCATCGGCCGGGTGATGTTCGATGCGTTCAACATCACGCAGGACCGCATCTCCCGCGCGCGCCTCGAGCGGGACCCGCCCGATTGCGCGATCGGGCCCGATCTCGCCGCCATGGGCCAGTTCGAATTCCACCGGGCGGCCGAGGGGATCGCCGCCGGCCATGCGGCGACGCGGGCCGCCCTGCCCCGCATCCGGGCGATGGTGCAGGCCGCGGCCGCGCGGGCCTGATACGTCACGCAACTGTCGTGTCGGCCTGCGATGCGGCCTCACGTCGGGGATCGGCACCGTGCCCGCCCGCCGCAAGGAGCCGACCCGATGGTGTCCAGCCGCCGCCAACTCCTGCTGACCGGCGGGGCCGGGCTCGTCGGGCTCGCCTCCGGCCTCGCCAGGCCGGGCCTCAGCCGCGCCGCCGACCGGCCGATCCTCACCCACGGGCTGCAATCGGGCGACGTCGGCTCCGACTCCGCGATCGTCTGGGCGCGTGCCGACCGGCCGTGCCGCGCGATCGTCGAATGGTCCACCACCGAGAGCTTTTCCGAGATCCGCGGCGGCACGGTCGCCGACGCGCTGCCGGAAACCGACGGCACCGTGAAGGTCGCGCTCACCGATCTGCCGCCGGGACAGGACATCCTCTACCGGATCCGTCTGGAAGACCTGGCCGCCCCGACGATCCGCGGGCCGGCCCAGGTCGGCCGTTTCCGCACCGCGCCGGCCGACCGCCGCTCGGTCTCGTTCTGCTGGTCCGGCGACACGGCGGGCCAGGGCTGGGGCATCGACGAGGCCCGCGGCGGCATGACGATCTACAAAGCGATGTTGGGCAACCGCCCGGACTTCTTCCTGCATTCCGGCGACACGATCTACGCCGACGGGCCGATCGCAGCCGAGGTGACGCTGCCGGACGGCACCCTCTGGCGCAACCGCGTCACCGAGGCGGTGGCGAAGCCGGCCGAGACGCTCGCCGAGTTCCGCGGTCGCTACAAGTACAACCTGACGGACGCGAACGTGTTGGCGATGAACGCGGCCGTGCCGATCCTGGCGCAGTGGGACGACCACGAGGTCACCAACAACTGGTGGCCCGGCGAGCCGCTGACCCGCGCCGAGCACCTTAGGAAGACGTACGCCGACCCGAACGTGCGGGCCCTCGAGGTGCGGGCGTCCCGCGCCTTCCACGAATACATGCCGATGCGCTTCGAGCCGGCCGAGCCGGGCCGCGTCTACCGCAAGATCGCCTACGGCCCCCTCGTCGACGTGTTCATGCTCGACATGCGCTCGTATCGCGGGCCGAACGGCGAGAACCGCGAGACCCGCTACGGTCCGGACTCGTACTTCCTCGGGCCGGTGCAGCTCGCCTGGCTCAAGCGAGCGCTGGCGGAGTCGCGCGCCACCTGGAAGGTGATCGCCGCCGACATGCCGCTGGGGCTCGTCGTCACCTACGATCCCGAGCGGAGCTTCGGGTCGGAGGCGGTGGCGCAGGGCGACGGGCCGCCGCTCGGGCGCGAGCTCGAGATCGCCGACCTGCTGCGGTTCATCAAGACGGCGAACATCCGCAACACGGTGTGGCTCACCGCCGACGTGCATTACACGGCGGCGCACCATTACGATCCGAACAAGGCCCGCTTCCAGGAGTTCGAGCCGTTCTGGGAGTTCGTCTCCGGCCCGCTGCACGCGGGCACGTTCGGCCCGAACAAGCTCGACGACACGTTCGGGCCGCAGCTGCGCTTCGTGAAGGCGCCGCCGGAGGGACAGGCGAACCTGTCGCCGGCGGCGGGCTACCAGTTCTTCGGCCACGTCGCCGTCGACGGGCGGACGGAGCAGATGACGGTGACGCTGAAGGACGCGGCCGATGCCGACCTCTGGCACGTCACCCTCGACCCCGCCCGCGGATGAACGCGGCCCGATCCGGCCTCAGGCCATCGTGATGTAGTCGCGCATCGCCTGATGCTCGGCCTCGACCGCCGCGATCCGGCGCTTAACCACGTCGCCGATGGAGATGAGGCCGACCAGGCGGCCGTCCTCGCAGACCGGGACGTGGCGGAAGCGCCCGTCGGTCATCAGCTGCATCACGTCCTCCACCGTCGTGGCGCGCTTGCAGGTGACGACCTCGGCGGTCATGTGCGCGGAGACCGGCGCATCGAAGGCGCCGCCGCCGAGCTTGGCCAGCGCCCGCATGATGTCGCGCTCGGAGATGATGCCGGCGACCGACCCGTCGCCGTGGGTGACCACGAGGGCGCCGATCCGCTTCTCGGCCAGCAGGTGGATCGCCTCGTCGAGGGTCCGCTCGGGGGTGATGGTGACGATGTCCCCGCCCTTCTCGGCGAGGATGCGTGCGATGGTCATGAAGATCCCTCCCAGGAGGTGAAGCCGCGCGCGCCGTCAGCCACGGTGCGCGCCGACCGCGACGTGCCCGGGTTGATCCCGGATCGCGCCTGCGCTCCGCGCGAGTGTGTGGCGGATGCCGCGTCATGGCAAGGCCGGGCACGACCGTCTCGGGGGTCCGTTCGCTACGCCAATGCTGATCTCGCCGGCCGAGACCGGCAGCGAAACAGTCGTGCCCGCCCGCACCGGGACTATTGCGCGACCGGTTCCCGCGGATCGACGAACGGAAACATCAGGAAGCCGACGACGAAGCCGCCCAGATGCGCGTCCCACGCGACGGCGGCGCTCTCGGCGCCGAGCGGCAGGCTGATTAGGCCGAACAGCAGGTTCGTCGCCATCCAGATCACCAGGAAGGTCACCGCGGTGCGGTTGCGCAGGAGCTCCGGCACCGTCTCGACCGGCCGCCGGGGCGGCAGCTGCCAGGGCTGGGTGCCGTAGCCCGCCAGCGGCGGCTGGAACACGAAGCGGGCGGCGGCCGCCATCAGCGCCGACACGCCGGCCGAGGCGCCGATCAGCGGTGCGGTGCTCAGCGGGTCGATCGCCACGTGCAGCGCGCCGCCGGCGACCGTCCCGGCGAGCCCGATCAGGCCGTAGCGCCAGGCACCGCAGCGCCGCGCTACCGGCGAGCCGAAGGCGGCGAGCCAGACGGTGTTGAAGATCACATGCATCCACGAGCCGTGCAGCAGGCCGTAGGTCGCGAAGCTCCACAGGTACGGGCCGGGATCGGTCAGCACGTAGCGGGCGAAGGCCTCGCGCGCGGCCGCGAACTGGGCGTCGCCGACCTCGCTCGCCGCCCGCATCACCGCGTCGGCCTGGGCCGGGTCGAGCCACGTCGTCCAGCGGGACGGCACCAGCGCGAGGTCGAGGACCAGGCGGATGTCCCAGCTGTCCGGCAGCAGGATCTCGCGGACCGCGTGGATCGCGAGCAGGAGGCCGATCGAGACGGTGACCACGCCCGGCATGTTAAAGACGGGCACGCGGCCCTGGCGCGGCAGATCGGGCGAGGCATCCATGGCGCCACATGTCGGCGCGGCGGCCCGCGGGGCAAGGGCCTGCGGCGACGGCGGCGGCCGGAATGCCGGTCGGCGAACAAAAAAAGGGAGGCGGCCCGGTGATGGACCCCCTCCCTGAAGCGAAGGATCTCCGAGCCCGCATCGGGTTCGGGCGCCGTCCGGACCAGGAGACGGCGGGGCGCCGAGCGCCCGATCCCTCCGTGCCCCTCGCAAAGGCGACCCGGAGGCGTGGCCGGCGCGGGGCGAACCCGAGCCGTCACGCTGTCGTGATTACTGTCGTGCGGTGGCGCGCGTCACGCAACGTCAACCTCTTCTTAACCTTAACGAAGGGTTGCGCGAGCTTGGCCGCGGCCGCGGGCATAGGCTGTGCGCCGTGGGTCTCGAACTGCCGCCGGATGCATCGCGCCTGATCGCAGGTGTTCCGAAGCGGCTCCCATCGTCACGCCGCCGTGCATCGTTCCGGGACACTCATGAAGCATCCGACGAGCCGCATGCTCCACAGCTACTGGGATCGGATCCGCGGCCAGCGCTGTGCGCCGGAGCGCGCCGAGATCGAGCCGGGAGAGATCCGCCACCTGTTGGCCGACAGCCTGATCCTCGAGATCGACATGCCGCACCGGACCGCGACCCTCCGGCTCGCCGGCACCCGGGTCTGCGCCCTGTTCGGGCGGGAGCTGCGTGCCTCGCACCTGTCCGATCTCTGGGGCACGGCGCCCGCCGACCCCTGGCGGATGGTCGAGATCGTGGCGCACGACGCGCTCGGCGTCGTCGCGGGGCTGCGCGGCACCAACAGCGCCGGCGAGGCGATCGACCTCGAGTTCCTGCTCCTGCCGCTGCGCCACCGCGGGCGCACCCAGGCGCGGGCGCTCGGCACCCTGAGCCCGGTGAGCCCGCCGGCCTGGCTCGGCCTGCGGCCGCTCGTCCGCCTCGACACGCTCTCGCTCCGGGTGCTGAACCGGCCCGAGGCCGGGCTGTTTCGGGGTGATTCGGCCGACGGCGATGCCGGCCTCGCGATCCTCGCCTCGGAGGCCGGCTCGTTCGGTGCCCTCCCCCCGCCGGCCAACGACGGCAGCCCCTTCCGTCGCGGCCATCTCCTGGTCCACCGCGGCGGCCGAATCTGACCTGAGATTGCGTCATCCGAAAAAAAGGGTTTCGTAACGAGACCGCGTTAGGTTTTGAGTCCGATCACCAACGGATCAAGCCGGCTTCGGAATGAACACGGCGCAGACACCAGTGGGAACGACCACGTTGCGCCTCGCGCAGGCCTCCGATCTGCGCCGCCACCAGCGCGTGCCGGTGGCGCTGCTAGGTCGCTACATGCTGTCGGATCGCCGCGAATACCCGTGCCAGACTGTCGACATGTCGCCCGGCGGGGTCCGCCTGACCTGCGCGGTCGTGGGCGAGCTCGGCGAGCGCGTGGTGCTGTACCTCGAGCATATCGGCCGGATCGAGGGCGTCATCGCCCGGCATCCGCCGGGGGGATTAGCCGTGCAGCTTTCGGCGACGCCGCGCAAGCGCGACAAGATCGCCTCGCAGCTCACCTGGCTCGCCAACCGCGAGATCCTCGGCCTGCCGGAAGGCCGGACCCACGAGCGCGTCGTGCCCAAGCAGCCGGCGGTGATCGTGCGTCTGGAGAGCGGGCGCGAGATCAAGGCGCGGGTCATCGACATCTCGATGTCGGGCGTGGCCCTGGCCAGCCTGAACGTTCCCCCGCTCGGCGCGACTGTCACGATCGGCAGCACGCCGGGGAAGCTCGTGCGCTATTTCGAGGGCGGGTTCGGCGTCCAGTTCATGCTGCCGCTCTCCCCCGATCGCTTCCACGACGGCATGACGCTGTAGACGCCGCGCGCCCGAGACCTCGGACAGCCGCCATCGCCGGCGACCGGCACGCGCGTCGCGTCGCGCGATCGGCCGATCCCGAGCGATGCCGTCATCGCAGGCGCGCCACCGACCCGACCCGACACCGGCCAGCGCTGCGAGGGGCCGACTCACGCCCGCGGCGTTCGCTCCGATTCGCCATCGGCGTGCGGCTGCGACATCGGGCGGTCGCGATCCGGCGGCACAAGGTTTCCCGATCCTCAACGCGATGCCGACAATCCGCGGCGTCGGCACAGCGTCCGGTTCGGGCTGTTGCGAGCCGGTCCGGTCGCGCCGGGGAATCGATAAAATTGCGCGGATCGGCTTCAGCGCCGCGGAGGGCGAGCGGCCCCATCCTGCCTCCATCGACGGAGGGTTGTGGCGATGGGCCGGGTGTTCAGCAGCAAGGGGACGGTGATCCGGGCGCTCGGCCTCGGGCTGTTCGCGCTTCTCGCCCCCTCCGTCGCCCCGGTCGCGGCGCAGACCCTGGCCTCGCTGCCCGCCCCCACCATCGCCGCCGCGCCGGTCGGCGTCGCCAAGCCGATCCTCGCCTGGGTCGCCTTCTGCCAGGGCTACCCGGCCGAGTGCGCGGTCAACCCCGCCGAGCCCGCTCGCATCGCCATGACCCCGGCGATCTGGAACACGATCCAGGCCGTCAACCGCCGGGTCAACGCTACGGTGACGCCGGTGACCGACATGGACCACCTCAGCGTTCCCGACCATTGGGACCTAGCCGAGGACGGCTCGGGCGATTGCGAGGATTTTCAGCTGCTCAAGCGCAGCCTGCTGGCCAAGGCCGGCCTGCCGCGCCGCGCCATGCGGATGACCGTGGTCATCGACGAGAAGGGCGAGGGCCACGCCGTGCTCACCCTG